>JANXTP010000119.1 GCA_025352345.1 Burkholderiales bacterium
CCGACGGCGGCCGGGTGATCAGCTACCGCGACGGTGCCATGGCCTCGGTCAGCGTGGTCGAGGACGCCGACGGTGTGTCGCGGCTGCGCATCGACAACCGGCAGCAGGAGGGCAGCAGCAGCAGCCTGCTGGCCGATGCACGGCAGGCACTGCTGCCGCTGCTGCTGCACCCGGCCCCGCGGCGCGCGCTGTTCCTCGGACTGGGCACCAGCGTCACCGCCGCATCGGCCGCACAGGAGGTCACATTGCAGGTGGATGCGGTGGAGCTGCTGCCCGAAGTAATCGCCGCCTCGGCGCAATTTGCGCAGGTGGCAGGCGATGGCACACGCGCCGCCACGGCGAACCCGCGGCTGCACCTGATGGCCGCCGACGCACGCCGCTATGTGCGCAGCGCCGAGGCGCGATACGACCTGATCGTGTCCGACAACTTCCATCCGGCACGCAGCGGGTCGGGAGCGCTGTACACCGTCGAGCACTTCCGCGCGGTGCACGAGCGGCTCACCGAGTCCGGCGTGTTCTGCCAATGGCTACCGCTGCACCAGCTCGACCTGGACACGCTGCGCAGCATCGTGCAGTCGTTCATGGCCGTCTATCCGAACGGCGCGGCGATGCTGGCGACGAACAGCCTGGACACGCCGGTGCTGGGCCTGGTGGCGCGGCACGACGGTAGCCGCTTCAACCTGCAGCAAGTGCGTGATCGGCTGGGCAACCACCACTTGCCGCAACGCCTGGCGGACTTCGGACTGGCCGACGACCTGGCGGTGCTCGGCAGCTTCATCGCCGGCCCGCAGGCACTGGCCCGGTTTGCCGGTGATGCACCGCTGAACACCGACGACCGCCCCGTCGTCGCCTACCGCGCGCCTCGCCTCACCTATGCGCCCGACTCCCAGCCGCGAGAGCGTCTGCTGTCGCTGCTGCAGCAACTGAGGGTCGAGCCCGGCGAAGTGGTCGACGCCGGCAGCGACATCCTTTGGGTGCAGCGACTGACCGCCTACCGCGCCGCACGCGATCGGTTCCTCGCGGTAGGCCAGCATGTGCATCCCGTGGCGGATCCGAGGGAGATGCTCCGCCAAGTGCGCGAGCCGCTGCTCGAGGTGCTGCACATCAGCCCCGATTTCCGCCCCGCCTACGACCCGCTGCTGCAGCTGGCGTACGGACTCGCGCGCAGCGACGCGGCAGGCGCACAGGCGCTGTTGCAGGCACTGCGGCAGGCACAGCCATCTCGGCCCGAGGCAGGCCATGCACTGACCCGACTGGCCGTGGCGACGCCCTGAGTGGGCTGTCGCAAAGATTTCACATGGCGCCACTAGCCTATGGCGCCATGAAGTCGACTGGATCCGGCATGGGCTTGAAACAGTGGCTCCGGCCGGCCGGCGTGGTGCTGCTGTCAGGTGCGCTCACGGCGTGCGGCGGCAACGTCGAACCTGCGGGCGTGTCGGTTTCGATCGAGGTCGATCCAGCGGCAAGGTCGTCGCCACCAGACGCCGAAGAGGCCTCTGGCCGCGCCGCCGCGGCCGTTGTTTCACCCCATGCTGCTGCCACGTTGCCAGTGCATCCGCACGGAACGCTGCTTGAAGGACTGCCGGGTGCCTATGCCCATGAAGCCTTGCGCGGCTACGTCGAGGAGGCTGCCCTTGGAACCGCCTTGCCCTCCGATCAAGCCGCATCAGATCACTTGCAGCTGAGCGCCGTCATCGCCGTGACGGCGACGGTCGGACAGGTGAACGCTGCGCTGAATCAGGTCGGCGCACGCATCGTGTCGATGCAGCCGGGCAACAGTGAGGTCAGGCTCGACGTGCAGGCACCGGACGCAACACCCTCGCCGCGCGATCTCGCCACGCAGCTCCTGGCCACACGTGCCTTCGTAGCCATCGACGGCGTCCGCTCAGCGGCCTTGCCCGCGCCCCTCATCCAACCTGCCCCGGTGGTCGACCCCGATGCGCCTGCGCCGGTGGAAGACCATCAACCGCCACCCTGACCTGAACCTCTCGAACCCATGACGTGCACGATCCATAGACGAGGTGCCCTTCGCATTGCCCTGGCCTGGGGCTGCACGATGTCGGCACCGGGCGTGCGCGCCTGCGAATTCATCACCGGCAACCTCACGGTGGTTCACCCCTGGGTGCGGGCAACGCCGCAGGGCGCCACCAGCACCGCGCTTTGCATGGGCTTCAAGGACGTGGTGAGCAGCGATAGACTGATCGATGCCCAAACGGCTGCGGCCGAGCGGATCGAAATGGCAGGCAGCGGCGACGACCCGCGCATCGACTTCCTGATCCATGCCGGTGAGGACACCGCATTCACCGAAACCGGCCCCCATCTGAAGCTGGTCGGGCTGACATTCCCGCTCGGACTCGGCACCACCTACCCGCTGCGCCTGCTGTTCCAGAAGGCAGGCCCTGTCGAGGCCCAGCTCAGCGTCGATTACGCGCGCTTTCGCTGAGCAAGCCGCCCGACACCACACTGTGGCGTCGGGCAGTCGGGTGACTCAGGCCTGCTTCTGGCGGCGTGCGCTGAGCCCCAGCACACCCACGCCCAGCGCCAGCAGCAGCGCGCCCGAGGGCTCCGGCACGGCCGAGATGGTGATGTTGTCGTAGGCCACGAACCCGCCGTTGTTGCCGAAGGAAATCGAGTGCCCGGTGCCACTGAATGCCAGCGACGCCTTGCTCCAGGTGTCAAAGACCTCATCGGCATCGGCATTGGCGGCCAGCGTCATCGTTTTCAACAACGTGCCGCTGCCATCGAGCCCGCTGAAGATGCTGACCGTGGTGGTCGACGGCAGGTTGGACTTGGCAGAATAGTAAAAATCCACCGAGCCGAGGATACCGACCGCGACGTTCGCCACCGTCGGTGCGTCGAAGGCAAACAGCACTGCGCCATTGGTCGGCGCGTTGGAGTAGTAACGGCCATCGGGCGTGCCGTTGCCCAGCCCATCGTTGGAGAGCGCGAGGCCGGGCGCACTGAAGCTCACGCCGTGATTGGTACCAGAAGCTCCAGAAGCATCCGTGCCTCCATTATAAAAATCATGGATCGACGAGAAACTCGTTGCGCCTTCAAAATCCAAGGTAAATGTCGCAGAATATGCTGGCGAGGCCGATAATATACCGATCGCTGCCAATATCAAAGATACTGATTTCATTTGAGTTCTCCTGATTGAATTTGATGGCCTGCAGGCCGGATAGCGAGGGATTCCAGCGCGAGTCTAGGCATGTTCTGCGAGGCGCGACAAGCCCCTGAACCCGAGAATCTCGGAACTATATTTTTCGTGTCGACAGCATTTTTTCATTAATCTGTCATTATCTAAAAACCCCCCTCGCACCCGGGGCCACCACGCAGAAGATACTGTCATATTGCTGTCAAGTAACCCGATCAACATCGAGAATCAGGCACTCACCCAACACCCTCAGGAGATGATTCGATGAAACTCGAATTCGCAAGAAGTCAGGTGGCACTGGCCACCGCCGCAGCGCTGGGCTCCCTGGCCATGACCAGCGCCCCACAGCTGGCCTCGGCCGCCGGCAAGACGCCGGGTCAGTACGTCGCTGGTGACTTTCACAACCACACGACCTGCTCCGACGGCTCGATCTCGATGCAGAAGCTGGTGAAGAAGGCCACCGACACCTGGGGACTGGACTGGTTCGTTCAGGCCGGCCACGGCGGCAACGGCAACCGCAACTGCACCCTCGCGGAAGATTCCACCTCGACAACCGGCGGCTCCTTCGACCCGGCCACCGGCGACGGCAGCGGCGCCGCAGCCATCAACTACAACGCGTCGAACTACGACCCGGCGCTCGGCACACCGGCGTATCCGATCACCACCCAGGGCCCCACCACCACTTGGCAGAACACCACCCCGACCGCGGTGAACCCGAAGGGTCTTGTATCGGGAGCCCCTCCGGCCCAGAACATGTGGCGCTGGCAGTCGATCCAGGAGTTCCAGTACCCGCTGCTGGAGTACCTGTCAGCCCTGAAGAACAAGCCGCTGTTCATCGGCGTCGAGTCGGTGGTCGCGGGGCACGAGCATGCGTCGATGTCGGTGATCAACGGCCAGATGCCGGCCTCGATCGACACCCAGGTGCTGCCCACCGGCCCGGGCTACATCGCCACCGGCAATGCCTCAGCGCTGGCCCAGTGGGAATACTGCTTTGATCGCGGCGACACCGACACCAGCCGCGGCAACACCGCGGTGGGCAGCGGCATCGGCAACAACTGGAACTGCTCGGTCACCGGCAGCGCAAACGCTGCTGATGCCAGCTGGAACGCCACCGCGCAGAAGCTCATCCCCGCAGGCGGCGCCGGCACGGGCGACCGTGGCCACGCCAAAACACTCGAAGCCATCAAGTGGATGAAGGAGTTCGCACCGACCACCAGCTACTACGTGCCGTCCCACCTTGAACGCGCGGGCCCGTTCAACCCGAACGGCAACAACGGCTACAACATCGAGAACCTGCGCAATTTCAACAACGCCTCGCCCGATGTGGCCTTCGGCTTCGAGACCCAGCCCGGGCACGGCGCATCGAGCAACCGCGGCGAATACCAGCCGCACCGCAATGCGATCGCCGGTGTCAATGTCGACTCGGTCGGTGGCACCACCTACGGCGGCACTGGCGTCTACGGCGCACAGATCGGTGGCGTGTGGGACGCACTGCTGGGCGAGGGCCGCCGATTCTGGTTCTTCGCCAGCTCGGACTGGCACAACCGTGGCACCTTCGGTACCGACGACCGGCGCTCGACGCAGGACTTCCAGCCCGGCGAGTACCAGCGCAACTACACGATGGTGCGCAACGGCGCGGACAAACTGCGCCCGCAAAGCATCGTCGACGGGCTGCACAGCGGGAACAACTTCGCGGCCAGCGGACAGCTGATCGACCGGATGGCCTTCGTGGCCTGCGCGTCCTACCCCGGCGTCGCCGTTCGCAGCAGCGCGGCCGTCGAAGCGCTGGCGCTGGCGGCCGCTCAGTCCAACAGCAGCGTCGAAGCGGCGGGCTGCGCCACCATGGGCGAAAAGCTGGTGGTGCGCCCGGGCGCGGAAATCGTCGTGTCGATCGTCGTGCGCGACCCGTCGGGAACGAACAACTCGCCCTACACCTTCAACAACCCGTCGCTGGCGCAGGTAAACATCAGCCAGCCACTGAACGCACCAGTGGTGGACCACATCGACCTGATCCGCGGCCTGGTCACCGGCTACAAGAGCCCAGCAGGCCCGAACTACGCTGGAGCGTGGCCGGCGACCTGGCTCACCAACCCGGACATCGCAACGGTTCCGGCAGCCGCCAAAAACACCAGCACCGCGGTGATCCGCAGCTTCAGCAAGACCAGCTGGACGGCCGTTGCCGGCGACTTCCTGAAGATGACGTACCGGATCCCGGCGGTGTCGGCTTCGCAGTACGTGCGTCTGCGCGGAACCAACCTGCCCGCCAACGTGCCCTACGAGACCGAAGCGAACGGCAATCCGCTGAGCGATCTGGCGACCAACGCCAGTGCGTTCCCAGCGTCCGTCAGCGGAGCCGGCGACGCCTCACCGATCAATGCGCAGTTGCGCATCCCGTGCAAGGTCACCGGCACCACCAACTTCAATGGTTGCCCATCGCACCTGCCGACGGTCACCATCGGTTCGTACACGGGCAAAGCGGTGGCCTATGACGTGGCCGCCTGGTCCGATCTGTGGTTCTACTCCAACCCGATCTATGTCGAAGTGCAAGGATCAACGCTCGTTGCCGGCGTGAAGTAAGCCTAGCCATCTCCATCATGTCCACCCTGCTTCCGACTCCAGCGCCTGCATCGGCCCACCGCACCGTGTCGGCACCTCGCCGAACACCGATGCCGAGCTGGCTGAAAGAGCCTCTGCTGCACTTCCTGGTGCTCGGGGGGCTGTTGTTCGCAGTCGACCATGCCGTGTTCACGCGCAATGACGACCCGCACACCATCGTCGTCGGCGCGGATGTCGATGCCGAGGCGGTGAAGGTGTTCAAGGAATCTCGCGGCCACGCACCCAACAATGAGGAGCTGGCGACGCTGCGGCGTCGCTGGCTCGACAACGAAGTGCTGTACCGCGAGGGCCTGGCGTTGCGGGTGGACCGCGGTGATCCGACGATCCGCGACCGAGTCATCTTCAAGTCGCTGATGGCCATCGAGGCGGGGCTGAAGCTGCCGGCGATCGATGACGCGGGCCTGCGCCAGTGGTTTGAGAGCCAGCGAGCCAGGTACGACGAGCCGGCGCGCTACGACTTTCAGGAAGCGGTGCTGTCGGGTGACACTTCGGGATCGGCGGTGCGCAGCTTCGTCGCCGCGCTGAATGCCGGCACACCAGGCGATGCCAAGGCCGGCTTGAGGGTGTTCAAGGGCCGGCCGCATGACAACCTGGTGCAGGGCTACGGCGCCGAATTCGCCAAGGCGCTCGAGGAGTCTCCAGCGGGCGAGTGGCGCGCGCTGCCCAGCCGCGACGGGCTGCGGGTGATGCGCCTCGATGCCATCACCCCGCCAACGCCAGCCGCCTTCGAGCCCCTGCGCGACGTGGTGTTGCAGGACTGGACCGATGTGACGATGGCACAGATGCGAACCGACGCGGTGCGTGAACTCGGCAAGAAATACATCGTCAAGACCGAGGACGACGCGAAGTGAAGCACTGGCTCAAGCCCTTGCTGTGGGCGGTGCTGGCGTTGATGTGCAGCGCAGCGTCGTCGCACGAGATGACGATGGCTGAAATGGGCCTGCGCGAGGTATCGCCCGGTCAGTTCCTGTGGCAATGGGCCAGTGGCGAGCGCCCGGTCAATCAGGACCTGACTCCCGTGTGGCCCGAAGGCTGCCATGCCGACGAGAACCTGCTGCAGTGCGGCGAAGGTGGGTTGAAAGGGACGCTGTCGGTGGACGGCGTCGGCAAGCGCTACTCGGCCGCCATCGTGAAGGTGAGCTGGCTCGACGGTCAGGTGCGCGCCTACACGATCACCGAGGGCCAACCCAGCGCCCACCTTTACGGCTCGGCCGACGACCGACGCGGCATCGGCGAGGTCGCATCGGCCTACACGATGCTCGGCATCGAGCACATCCTGACCGGCTTCGACCACCTGATGTTCGTCATCGGGCTGTTGTTTCTGGTCGGCTTCAATCGCCGGTTGCTGCTCACGATCACCGCCTTCACGGTCGCCCACAGCCTGACCCTGGCCAGTGCTGCGCTGGGGTTGCTGACACTGCGTCCACCGCCGGTGGAGGCGACGATTGCGCTGTCGATCATGCTGGTGACGGGTGAAGCGCTGCGCGAGCGTGAGACGCTGGCGCGCCGCTGGCCGGCGCTGGTCGCTTTCCTGTTCGGGCTGGTGCACGGGCTGGGCTTTGCCGGCGCGCTGAAGGACATCGGCCTGCCCGAGAACCACCTGCCGATCGCGCTGCTGACGTTCAACGTCGGTGTCGAGATCGGGCAGTTGTTCACCGTGGCGATGGCATGGATCGCCTACCGAACGGTGCGCCGGCTGCCCATCGTGCCGCAGGCTCGGCTGGCGACGCTGTATGGCATCGGCACGATGGCAGCTTTCTGGTCCTGCTCCCGCATCATGGCCATGTTCGGTTGAATCCATGATTCGGTGCGATCAGCCGGACACACCGACCGGCGACAGGGCCGAATGATGAGTGACCCATCGGCCCGTGCGACGATCGGTGTTGCGGCATCCTCTGCAAGACCACAACGCTTGCAGCACCCCGATGAGCACCACCCGGCGACAGTTTCTGCACACCTCCACCGCCGCGGCACTCGGCAGCTCATCAGGCTGGTGGCCCCCTGCGCACGGCCAAGAGACGACTGCCGAACCGGCCGCATCGACACCCACTGAATCCCCCCGTTTCGATCTCGGCATTGCCTCCGGCAGCCCCACGGCGCACAGCATCGTGCTGTGGACGCGGCTGACCGGTGACGGCTTGCCACCGAGGGTGGAGGTGCGCTGGGAGCTGGCGCACGATGAATCCTTCAAGCGCATCGCCGCCCGCGGCATCGAGACAGCAGAGGCCGCCTGGGCGCACAGCGTGCATGCCCAGCCGCGCGGGCTGGCGCCCGGGCGCTGGTACTGGTATCGATTCCAAGCGCTGGGCGAGCGCAGCGTGACGGGGCGCACCCGCACTGCGCCGCTGGCCGCGTCCGGCGCGACAGCCCCGCTGCGCTTTGCCATCGCCAGCTGCCAGCGCTACGACGCCGGGCACTACGCGGCCTGGCGCGACGTGGCCGCGCAGAACCTCGATCTGGTGATGTTCCTCGGTGACTACATCTACGAGGGGGCGTCCCGGTCCAGTTTCCCGCGCCGCCACGAAGGCGGCGACGCGCGCACCTTGGCGACCTACCGCGCCCGCTACGCTACCTACAAGCGCGACCCGTTGCTGCAGGCCGCGCACGCCAGCGCACCGTGGCTGATGGTGTGGGACGACCACGAGGTCGACAACGACTACGCTGGGCTGCAGGATTCGCATCTGGATGCGGATTTCGCTGCACGCCGCGCGGCGGCTTACCAGGCGTATTGGGAACACATGCCGTTTCCCCATTCGGCACGACCCCGGCTCGACGTGCCCGGCGGCGCGATGCGCATCACCGGGCGGCTGGATTGGGGCACGCTGGCGCGCATCCATTTGCTCGACGACCGCCAGTACCGCGACCCGCAGGTGTGCCCGCGGCCCGGCCAGGGCGGCTCGAACACTGTCACCGCGGCCAACTGTCCCGCCCTGCTCGACCCGCGGCGCACACTGCTGGGCACCGAACAGGAACGCTGGCTGGCCGAGGGCTGGGACCTGCGCCGGCCGTGGAACCTGGTCGCCCAGCAGACGCTGATGGCGCGACATTCCTGGACCGACACCGCCGATGGCAGCGCTGGCTTGGGTGGGACCTACTGGAGCGATGGCTGGGACGGCTACCCGCTGTCGCGCAACCGGCTCCTCGGCACCGTGGCCGAGCGGCGCGTTCCCGGCGTGGTCGTGCTGGGCGGTGATGTGCACGCGCACGTGGTGGCCGACCTGAAAGCCGACTTCGACCGCCCCGAGTCGCCGACGGTGGCCACCGAGTTCTGCGGCACCTCGATTACCAGCCACGGCAGGCCGCAAGAGTTGCTCGACATGGCGCGCTCGTTCAATCCGCATGTCCAATGGAGCCGCAGCGACCGGCGCGGCTGCATGCTGTTCACGCTGGATGCGAAACAGCTGCAGGTGGCGCTGCGGGCCGTCGACGACGTGAACGACCCGGCCAGCGCCGTGCGCACCAGCGCGAGCTTTGTGGTCGAAGCTGGCCGGCCCGGCGCCGTCTCTGCTTGACGATGCGTTGGTTGCGCCAGGCCTTCGGGTTTCTCATTGCCCTGGTCATCCTGTTCGAGGAATGGGGCTGGGAGCCGCTGCAGGCTGCGCTCGGGCGTCTGACACGCTGGCCGCCGCTGGCCTGGGTGGAGCGACAGCTGCAGGGCTTGCCGCCGTATGCCGCGCTGGCGGTGTTCGCAGTGCCGGGGCTGGCGCTGCTACCGGTCAAGCTGGGTGCGCTGGCGCTGATCACCCGCGGCCACGCGCTGGGCGGCCTGCTGCTGATCGTGGCGGCAAAGCTGATCGGTACCGCCATCATCGCCCGGCTGTTCGCGCTGTTGCAACCGGCGCTGATGCAGCTGGGCTGGTTCGCGCAGGGCTATGCCCGCTGGACGGTGTGGAAAGCGCACTGGATGGGAGTCGTCCGGGCGTCTGCGGCCTGGCAGGCTGCGAACCGGCTGCTGCGCCGGATGCGCCTTGCGCTCCGCCGCAGCCGCTGACCCCCTGTGGACAGGTGGTGGCAGTGGCATGGCGTTCGATTCACAATATGCGCCCCGCGCTAGCCGCGCCCGGCAGGGTGACGTCCGATGTTCGGAAATCGCCCGAATTCGCTTGTTTGGCTCCTGGAGATCCCATCAATACCCCCACCACTCCCCGGCAGCACCACAACATGCCTGCCGACTTGAAGCACCACCGCCTGAAAGCCTGGGTGGAGGAAATCGCCGCGCTGACCGACGCCGCCAGCATTTACTGGTGCGACGGCTCCCAAGCCGAATACGACCGGCTTTGCAACCAGCTGGTCGCTGCCGGCACGATGAAGAAACTGAACCCCGAGCTGCGCCCGCGCAGCTTCCTCGCCACCAGCGACCCGAGCGATGTCGCCCGAGTGGAGGACCGCACCTACATCTGCAGCCAGACCAAGGAAGCCGCGGGCCCGACCAACAACTGGATGCTGCCGGCCGACATGCGCGTGCTGCTGCAAACGGGTGACAAGGCGCTGTTCCGCGGCGCGATGAAAGGCCGTGCGTTGTACGTCGTGCCGTTCTCGATGGGCCCGCTGGGTTCGCACATCTCGCACATCGGCGTCGAGCTGACCGACAGCCCCTACGTGGTGGTGAGCATGCGCACCATGACGCGCATGGGTCGCGCGGTGATCGACCTGCTGGGCGCCGACGGCGACTTCGTGCCCTGCGTGCACACCGTCGGTGCGCCGCTGGAAGCCGGCCAGAAAGACGTGCCGTGGCCGTGCAACCCCACGAAGTACATCGTGCACTACCCCGAAACGCGCGAAATCTGGAGCTACGGCTCCGGCTACGGCGGCAACGCCCTGCTGGGCAAGAAATGCTTCGCCCTGCGCATCGCCTCCAACATGGGGCACCAGGAAGCGCAAGCGGGCGGCACCGGCTGGTTGGCCGAACACATGCTGATCCTGGGCGTGGAAGCGCCGAACGGCAAGAAACACTATGTCGCGGCCGCTTTTCCTTCCGCATGCGGCAAGACCAACTTCGCCATGTTGATTCCGCCGGCTAGCTTCCAGGGCTGGAAAGTGACGAC
>JANXTP010000146.1 GCA_025352345.1 Burkholderiales bacterium
CACACCTTCTTCTGGAGCGGCATGAAGCCCGCTGGCGGTGGCGAACCCAAGGGCGCGCTGGCCGCGGCGATCAACGCCAAGTTCGGCAGCTACACCGCCTTCAAGGAGGCCTTCACCAAGAGCGCCGTCGGCAACTTCGGCTCCGGTTGGACCTGGCTGGTCAAGAAGGCCGATGGCTCGGTCGACATCGTCAACACCGGCGCGGCCGGCACACCGCTGACCACCGGCGACAAGGCGCTGCTGACGGTCGATGTGTGGGAGCACGCCTACTACATCGACTACCGCAATCTGCGACCGAAGTGGATCGACACCTTCCTGACTTCGCTGGTCAACTGGGACTTCGCGGAAGCGAACTTCGCCTGAGCGAGCGTGGGCCTGGAAACAAAAACGCCGGTCACTGACCGGCGTTTTTGTTGGTGGCGGGTGCAAACAGCCCGGGCAAGCTCATGGCGTGAACGGCTTGCCCGTCAACTTCGAGCCTGCGGTGATGCCGCGCTTCGCGAACCAGCCATCGTTCATTTCCAGCACGAAGCGCACAGGTTGGGTAGAGCAATGCGCATCGAGGGTGCGTGGCTTCATCCGGTCGGTGTTGACGACCGTGCCGTCGTCGGCGATGAAGGCCACATCGAGCGGCAGCAGCGTGTTCTTCATCCAGAAGCACTGTTGCCCGGGCCGCTCGAACACGAACAGCATGCCGTGGTTGGTAGCCATCGTTTCACGGAACATCAAACCGATCTCGCGCTGTGGCTCGGTCTGCGCCAGTTCGGCGGTGATGAGGTGAATGCCGGCGTTCAGTGTCAGCGTGGGCAGGCTCTGTGCTGCGTTCTGTGTCGGGCCTTGCGCCCAGCACGACGACGCGAATGCGAACAGCCACAGCCCCTGAATTCCAGCGCGCACGACGCGCCAAGTTCGAATGTTCATTGCATGCAGTCACAGTGGCAGCGCCTCATTATCGGCGCGGGCTTTCGGGTGCCTTAGCCGCGCACATCGCTGAACTAGAATTGTTTTGCAGTCTTGAATACACCTTGAATTGTCAGCCTTTCACGAAGCGGAGCCACCGTCCATGTACCAACACATCAAAGTGCCGGCGAACGGCGAAAAAATCACCGTCAATGCTGATTTTTCGCTGAATGTTCCCGACCAACCGATCATTCCCTACATTGAAGGCGACGGTACCGGACTCGACATCACGCCCGTGATGATCAAGGTGGTTGATGCGGCTGTGGCCAAGAGCTACGGCGGCAAGAAAAAGATCCACTGGATGGAGATCTACGCTGGCGAGAAATCGACGCAGGTCTATGGCCCCGATGTCTGGCTGCCCGAAGAAACGCTGACGGTGTTGAAGGACTACGTGGTGTCGATCAAGGGCCCGCTGACCACACCGGTCGGTGGCGGCATCCGCTCGCTGAACGTGGCCCTGCGCCAGGAACTCGACCTCTACGTCTGCCTGCGGCCGATCCAGTATTTCACCGGTGTTCCTTCACCTGTGAAAGAACCTGAGAAGACCAATATGGTCATCTTCCGCGAGAACTCGGAAGACATCTACGCCGGCATCGAGTTCGAAGCCGAAAGCGAAAAGGCCAAGCGACTGATCAAGATCCTGCAAGACGAATTCGGCGTCAAGAAGATCCGCTTCCCCGACACCTCGGGGATCGGCATCAAGCCGGTGTCGAGGCAGGGCACCGAGCGCCTGGTGCGCAAGGCGATCCAGTACGCGATCGACAACGACAAACCGTCGGTCACGATCGTGCACAAGGGCAACATCATGAAGTACACCGAAGGTGGCTTCCGTGACTGGGCATATGGGCTGGCGCAGAAGGAATTCGGTGCACAGCTGATCGATGGCGGCCCGTGGTGCAAGTTCAAGAACCCGAACACCGGCCGTGACATCGTCATCAAGGACTCGATCGCCGACGCCTTCCTGCAGCAGATCCTGCTGCGCCCGGCCGAGTACTCGGTGATCGCGACGCTGAACCTGAACGGCGACTACGTGTCCGACGCGCTGGCCGCGCAGGTTGGCGGCATCGGCATCGCGCCGGGCGCCAACCTCAGCGATTCGATTGCGATGTTCGAAGCCACCCACGGCACTGCACCGAAGTACGCCGGCAAGGACTACGTGAACCCCGGCTCCGAAATCCTGTCGGCAGAAATGATGCTGCGCCACATGGGCTGGACCGAAGCGGCCGACCTGATCATCGCGTCGATGAAGCGGTCGATCTTGTCGAAGAAGGTGACCTACGACTTCGCCCGCCTGATGGAAGGCGCAACCCAGGTGTCATGCTCCGGCTTCGGGCAGGTCATGATCGACATGATGTAGCGTGGTTTCAGGCCTTCCCAGGCCGTTCCAAGAGAACCCCAGATCGTTGATTCGACTGGGGTTTTTTGTTTTCGGTGTCCCAGCACTTCTCATCTGATGCCTTGACTGCTAACCGAAACGGGGCCAAAAATGGGGCCATCATGGGGCCATGGCTTCCGCCAGGTGACGAAAAATGAGGCACATCAACTACCTGCTCAAGCCGGTCACCATCGACAACGCAAAGCCGCGCGACAAGGCCTATGCGCTGACCGATGGCGGGGGCCTTCTGCTCGAAGCCCTTCCCTCCGGAACCAAGACCTGGCGCTTCAAGTACCACCTGAACGGCAAGCGCGAGAAGGTGACGATCGGCGCCTACCCGGCCTACACGATCAAGCAGGCGCGCGACCGGCACGAGGAGTTGCGCGCCCTGGTCGAGCGAGGCGAGAGCCCGGCCAAAGCCAAGCAGTCGTCGGTGGCCGCCCGCAAGGTGGCCGAGTCACGCGACCTGACCGTCCGCGTCTTCGCTCGCCGCTGGATCGACGAGACGCTGTTCTATCGATCGCCCGCCTACGTCGCGCAGATCGTCCGCTGGCTCGACGCCTACATCGACCCGGCGATCGGCGACATGCAGCTTGCGGACGTGCAGCCCGGCGACGTGCTGGCGATCATCAAGGCGCGTGCCGACACCCCAGTGACCGCCGAGCGCATCCGCGTCATCGTGCAGCAGTTCTACAACCATGCGATCCGCAATCTGCTGGTGACGACGAATCCGGCGCAGCCGCTGCGCGGCGCCATCGCGCGCGCACCGGTCCAGCATCACAGGCACCTGAGCGAGAAAGAGCTTGGGGCGTTCTGGCGCAAGCTGGACGAGCAGGGCGCGCATGTGACGACCATCGCGGCGACCAAGCTGCTGATGCTCACGATGACCCGCAAGAGCGAACTGCTGCACTCGAAGTGGCCCGAGTTCGACCTCGACGCGGCGCAGTGGGATCTGCCCGCCGAGCGCATGAAGATGGGCAAACCGCACCGCGTGTTCTTGTCTCGCCAGGCGATTGAACTGCTGCGCCAGGTTCACGAACTGACGGGGCACGGCGAGTACGTCTTCCCGTCGATCTTTCGCGGCAGCGTGCCGATGGGCGACGTGACGCTGAACCACTTCTTCAAGCGCATCGACTTCGGGGTGCCCGACTTCAGCCCGCATGGGACGCGAAGCACGGCCGCGACTCTGCTGCGCGAGCACGGCTTCGGCCGCGATGTCGTCGAACTGCTGCTGGCGCACAGCGAGAAGAACGCCACCGTGGCGGCCTACAGCCATATGGAGCTGGCGGCAGATCGGAAGAGGGCGCTGCAGTACCTGGCCGATCGCGTTGAGGCGCTGGCCGCGGGCATGAACGTGATCCCGCTGCGCGTGGCTTGACTCGCTCTGTCTATCCGAGTGCCGGTCGACACTGCGCAGTCGTTTGTACGCTGGGTGAGTCCTCCCGGTGGTTCCGGCCGTCCGCTTAGCAGCAGCTATAGCGTTCGCTGGCGGCGGCGAAAGCCATCGGCCGCTCGCGAGCTCCGAGCAGCCATGCAAAGTTGCTGAAGCCGGCCGCAAGTAGCGAAGGAACTTGCGTTGTAGAGGCGGCCACTGTGCAAAGACCCGGTATCGGACTCTCAACCTATGAGGGCGCCCAGGCATCCAATCGCGTGCGAACCTCGCTATGTGGAAGTCGGCATCGAGGATGGGATGAAATACGTGCCAAGCCCTCGTACAAGATCGTGTTGGCAACGCTGCCGGATGTCGCCATCTGGTCCAGGACCCACAACAGCCCGTACACCGTACCAATACGGGTGGCGGCTTCGGCGCGCAGGATCTTGTCCCCCGTGACGAGCGCGTGATTCGCACGCGTAGCGCAGCTGAGCGCGAAGCAGTCGGGCAGCGAAAGCGCTTTTCGTTCGGCGCGAAGTTGCTGTGCGAATCCCACCTCTTCCGGCGTCAACGAAACGACCCCCAGGCCCAGCGCGCGGAGCAGGGGACCATTTTCGGGCTCGAGTTCACGCTCGTAGAGCAGGTCTGGCACCACCATGGTCAGCCCACAGGAGAAGGCGGCCTCCAACAGCCCGCCCCGCTCCAGGTCGATCAGGATGGACGTGTCCGAGACCAGAATGATCATGGTCGATCAGGCAGCTTGCCCCATCAGCCGGCGATCCAGTTCCCGCACGCTGATGCTGAGAAGTTCGGCCGCCTTGGCTTCGGATATCGCACCTTCAGCGACTGCACGCATGCACATGCGCTCCATGCGCAGGGGCACCTCGGGCGGCAGCGCATTCGGCTCGGTAGAAGCCGGCCCGTTCCACCCAAGGCCCCGGATCTGCGCCCACAGGCGACCGTAAGCGGCCTTCGTCAACACGCCAAGCTGCGAGCAGCGCACTACCAACGATGCGATGCTGACCTTGAACAGCTTTTTCAGCTCTGCCAGCTCCCCAAGCGAGATGGACGTACGGTGGCTGCCCAGCAGCCGCAGCACCATGTCCTTTGCCATCAGGAACGCGCCAGCGAATCGATCAGCAGCCTTCTCTTGTTCCGCGTCGCTCAGATCGCTGAAACGCAGCACCAAGTGCGCAAGTTCGTGGGCCAGCGTGAAGCGCTGCCTTTCGCCGTTGTGGTGTTGGTTCACGACGATGACCGGCACGTCGTCGTGATCCCGGCGGCGGACGAACGCCTTCGAGCCGGAGACGCTTTCCGGTAAATCAAGCGCGATGACCTTGACGCCTTTGTCCTCCAACAGCTCAGCCAGGATGGGGATTGGATCGATGCCCAGTGACCATAGCTTGCGTAGCGAATCTGCAGCCCGCTCCGCGTCCTCGACGCGATGGATCGCGAACTCTGGTCCCGCCGGCGCCTGCCAGGCATCGTCAATACCTGGCAGCAGTTCCTCAAGCTCCAGGTAGCGCTCCACCTGATCAAGCACGGACGCCTCGACGGCTCGCTCTTCCTTCACGCCGGCCTGCGGCGCCTTGCGGAAGTCCACGCCCGTGAGCTCGACCTCGCGCTCGCTGAGCAGAAATTCAGGCGTGATGTGCAGTGCCTTGGCGAGGGCGAGGAGCACCGTCGAGCCCGGCATCATTTCGCCGCGCTCGTACTTACCGATGGCCTGGGCAGAGACCTGCCCATGGATGGCGCCTTCGAGGTCTCGCAGGGAGAGGCCAAGGGCCTCCCGGGCCCGCTTCAGTCGGTTTCCGATCATCGAGTTCTCCGACTTGGTTGGTTTACAGATTGACTTTTGAAATTGTCGTTTGTAAACTTCCGCATGTCAACCTACTTGAGGCTTCTCATGGCTAACCGAAACAACGTCCACGTCGTGCAGCGCGGCGATCAATGGGGCACTTTGCGTGAGGGCGGGCAGCGTGCCAGCCAGGTGTTCGACACCCAGGCGCTGGCGATCCAAGCCGGCCGTCAGATGGCTCGCCAGGGGCAGGGAGAGCTGCTCATCCATGGCCAGGACGGCCGCATCCGTGCGCGCGACACCTACGGTAATGACCCCTGCCCGCCGAGGGACACCAAGTGATCAAGATCAGCGTTAAGGGCCCGAGCGCCAACGACCTGCTCAGGGCGGCAACTGCCGCTATCGAGAAGGACCTTGCGTCGAAAGCAAAAGCGGCTGCGCTTCGCCACGGGGGTGTGACTGTGCAATTCAAGCGGAGCGCCAGTGGTGGGGCCGCTTCCATGCAGTTGCAAGGCTCCGACGCAGCGATCGCCGCAGCGCAAGCTGCACTTCAGCGCTGAAGTGACCCGGTAGGGAACGAATATGAAAGTCTGGTTGACTGAAATCCTCGTCGTCCTCGCGTACTCGCCTCGAAGCCAGTTTGCGATCGTGCTCGGCCTGGTTTCCTTCGCGGGGTTCATGCTGGCCGGCGAGTATTTCGTTGGGCAGATCGAATTGCACGGCGTGCTCGCCCCGCTGACAGATGTTGTGTGCGAGAAGATCGGGCAGCGGTATGACAAGGAAGCCTGGGCTTCGCTGGCGTCATGCCTGCTGCTGGCCGTGAAGTTCTACCGGAAGGACCGGAAACGGCTTCTGAGCTTATGACTGCTCACACGCTTCCCCCGTTCATCGTCTGAAGCTAACTGCCGGAGTCCACCAATGGCTTGCGCAATCGAGCACGCTCAATTCAACTTTGTCGCAGTAGCGTGCGCGTGCGCTGTCGTGCGAGACCGCGAGGGTCGTCCCGCCGACGTTACGCCGTTCGCAATGGGCGCCGCAGCGGCCTGTCTGCCATCGCTGCCTGACGTTATCGAGCCGGCCCTCCATCCGAACCATCGCAAATTCTTTCACAGCGTCACCGTGTTCGCCGCCCTGGGGTACGGACTGCATCGCCTCTACCAATGGGAGACCGAAGACGACTGGCAGCGCCTGGCGCGAATGGTCGGCCTCATCGCGGGCGCCGCCTACCTTGCTCACCTCACCCGGGATGCCTTCACGGCCAAGTCACTTCCGCTGATTTGAGAACTTTCGTCCGACACCACTACACAGGTGTGTACGCAGGCGCCTAGCAAAAGACTGCTCACCAGTGCGAGCACTGCAGAAAGGAGGCCGTCATGGCCCATGAACCGAAGAACGTCACGATCGTCGTTGAGGGTACGCCACACGAGTGGCCGAAGGACGAGGAGATCTCGTTTGCGCAGGTCGTCACCCTGGAGGTGCCAGCCTATTCAACCGCGTCAGGCATCAGCTATTCGGTCAAGTACACGCGGGGGCAGGGCCACAAGCCGGAGGGCATTCTTTCCCCAGGCGAATCGGTGAAGGTCAAGGATGGGATGGTGTTCAGTGTTTCAGAGACTGGCCAGTCATAACGAGGATCTTCGTCGCCTTGCCGGAAAGGGCTATGCCTTAGCCGTCGACGGGGCGCACTTGATCGTTCGCGACATTCCCTATCTCGACGGAACCGGGTCGCTGCAGTGGGCGGCCTTCGTCGCCAAGCTGGTGTTCGTCGACGAGCTTCGCGTCGTGCAGGATGATCACCAGATCTACTTCAGCGGCGGGGTACCGCACAACATGGACGGCTCGCCCGTTGCGAACTTAGCTGGTGGACCACACCCGTTGACCCTGGGCAAAAGCAGCGCGGATGTGGTGGTGCAAAGGTCTTTCTCGAACAAGCCGCGCGCAACGGGGAAATTTGAAAACTTCTTCGACAAGATCGAGAGCTACGTCGCGCTGATCGCTGGCCCGGCGATGTCGAAGTGCAACGCGAACCCGTACACGTTTCGGGTCGTCGAAGCCGAACAAGAGCCGTCTGTCTTCAAGTTTCAGGACACGCTGACCAGCCGAGCTGAGATCACGGAGTTGTCCCGGAGGTTTTGTGACGAGGTCGTTGCAATCATCGGCCTCGGCGGCACGGGCAGCTACGTTCTCGACTTTGTGGTGAAGACGCCAGTAAACGAGATTCGAGCCTTCGACGTCGACCC
>JANXTP010000169.1 GCA_025352345.1 Burkholderiales bacterium
GGCCGCCCGCATCGACGCGCGCCGGCGCCGTGCGACCTCGCTGCGTAACATCGCGCAGCATCGGCGTGGTGATCTGCTCGGCCCTCTCCCCGAGACGCGACGGCGAGGCCTCGACCCGCACACGGGCGGCCGTCGGCCTGCATCAGCGCCGGTGTCTCGCGGTCCAGCGCGGCGTCGGAGCTGATGTGCGGTGGCACCCGGTTGATCGACTTCGCCGCCATCATTCGGCGCAGCCTCTGGATCGCCCCGGCATCGCCATCGACGATCAGGAGGGAGGGCACGTGGGCAGCGTGGGTCTCGGTCATGGTGTCACTTCAGAAACGGGGTCGAGCAGCGCCAACGCCTGCGCGAAATGCAGGTTTTCGACGGCGTCGCGCAGCTGCTCGAAACAAGGGGTTCCACAAGCGGCTTTCAATTGCGGCGCAAGACTGACAAAGCAATCGAGTGCCGACAGGTCCTGCAAGCGCAGGCGCTGGACCAGATCGGCGCGGGCAGCGACGGTCAAAGGCTGCGGGGGGTGGGCCGCCGGCAGCACCTCATCGACGGGCACGGGCCGCGCTATCGAGTCGCAGGCCGCCTTCAACTGGCGCAGCGCAGCGCCCAGTTCAACCAGCGCTTCCGCCGCCGCTGCGGGCTCGCTGGTCCCCACGATGGCGCTGGCCGTGTCCTCGCGCAGGCAGCTCTCGGCCTGCTGCGCAAAGACCTGCACTGCACGCGCCCCAAGCATGCCGGCGCTGCCTCGCAGCTTGTGCAGCCGGGCTGCGAGGCAGCGGCGTGCAACGGCATCCTGTGGAACCACCGGCGCCGACTCCGCCATCAGGTCATCAAACTCGCCCCACAGCCGCCCGATCAGACGCAAGAACAGGCTCAGGTCATGGCGGAGGCGCAGCGACGCTCCGGCACGATCGATGCCTGCGATCTCAGGCCATGCCGCGGGGTCTGCCGTTGGTGCGGAGGCTGGCATGCGCGGCACCGCCGGCAGTGCTCCCCCGCGGGTGCGCTCGACATGGCGGCGCAGCATCTGAATCAACGCCTGCGGGTCCAGTGGCTTGCTGATGAAATCGTCCATGCCGGCGTCGATTGCGCGCTGCTTCTCGGTCAGCAATGCACCGGCGGTCAGCGCGATCACCGGCAAGTCGGCCAGCCCCAGTTCGGTACGCAGACGACGGGTGGCCTCGTTGCCATCCATGCCAGGCATCTGTACATCCATCAGCACAATGTCGAAGCCATCAGGCGTGCGGCGTAACCGATCCAGCGCCTCCGCCGCCAGAACGCAGGCCGTGACGATGGCGCCTTCGCTCAACAGGATGCGGCCGGCCACCTCGCGGTTGATCTCGCTGTCGTCGACCACCAGCACCCGCACGCCTCGCAGCGCGCTTGCGGATGCAAGGGCTGCCAAGGGCTTCGGAAGTAACAGCGGTTCATGTGCGGCCAACGCAAAGTCCAGTTCGACCCAGAATTGGCTGCCCTCGGACGGATCGCTGATGACGCCCACAACACCGCCCATCAGTTCGGTCAGTCGTTTGACAATCGACAGGCCGAGACCGGTACCGCCGAATCGGCGCGTGGTCGATGCATCGGCTTGCGCGAACGGCGCAAATAACCTCGCCTGCGCCTCCGGAGCGATGCCGATGCCACTGTCATGCACCGCGAAACGCACCCGAATTCGCTCGGCCATCGCGGCGAGCACACGAATCCGCAACACGACATCGCCACGGTCCGTGAACTTGATCGCGTTGGACAGCAGATTGCCGAGCACCTGGTTCAGGCGCAGCGCATCTCCCTCCACGACCTTCGGCAGGTCCGCAGGCACATCGACAGTGAACCCGATTGCCTTGACCTGCGCTTGCAGCGCCATCACCTCCCCCAGCTCGGCGAGCAGATTGGGCAGGTCGAATGGGGCGTGCTCCATGACCAGTTCGCCCGCCTCGATCTTCGACAGGTCCAACACATCGTCAATGACCGCCATCAGCGACTTGCTGGCGAGCCCGATTCTGGCCATGCAGGCCGATTGGTCGGCAGTCAGGGAGGTCTTTTCCATCAGGTACGAGAACCCGACGACCGCGTTCATGGGTGTACGGATCTCGTGGCTCATGTTGGCGAGGAACTGACTCTTGGCCAGGCTGGCCTGTTCGGCCTGCTGTATCGCTGCGCGCAACGCTTGCTCTGCCTGCCGACGCGCCGAGATGTCCCGCACAGTCAGGCTGAAATAACGTCCACGCTCGGCCACCCAACTACCGAGCGACACCTCGACCAACGTCGGCACATCGTTCGCACCAGAGCCAACAGACTGCAATTCCTGCGACATCGGGCTGCTGGCGAGGCTTTGCTCAGCCCAGACCGTGAACGGACATCGCAGTTCCAGCAGATCGTCAACATGACGACCGACCAACTGCTCGGGTGACTCGCCGAAAAGCTGGCCGCCGGCGCGGTTGGAGAACTCGACCCGGCCGCGTTCGTCAAGCACCAGGATGCCATCACTGGCCGATTCTGCGAGCAACTCATAGCGCTGCTCGGCTTCGGCGCGTGCCGCGCTCATCTTGTGTGCGAGGGCCAGCGCCTCCTCGCGCATCAGGGCCAGCGCTCGCACGACAGTGAACAGCAACAGGCTGATGAGCGTACCGGCGACCAAGGCGATCTGCGCCTTCTGAGTATCGACTGCCGCCTCGAAGGCCTGTGTTGATCGCAGCTCCGCAGTCCATCGATGTCCGGCCACGAGCACCGGCACGCTCGTGACAAACTGATGCGGGTAGCCGGCGCTCCGACCGGTGTCGTTGGTGTACATCAGCTGGCCAGGATCCGCTTGCGGACTGTCGAAAATGGTCAGCGACACGCTTGCCAGATCGGCCCGCTTGAGGACTCCCTGCATCAGATCGTCCATCCGAAACGGGCTGTACACATAACCCATCAGTGCAGCCTGGCGTTGCTGCGCGCTTCGCACCGGCAGGCCCTGCCTGTACACCGGCACGTACATCAGGAAGCCAGTCTGCACGTTTTGATCCGACTCCTGCACGAGCGTCACCTTGCCCGATACCGCAGGATCGCCGCTGTCGCGTGCCTGCTCCATCGCGGCGCGTCGGACCGGCTCCGAAAACATGTCGTAGCCGATGGCGCGACGGTTGCGCGGATCCTGGGGTTCCAGGTAAACGGTGCTGGCGTACTCGGACCGCTCGCCGGCAGGCCGAATGTAGTAGTCGAGCCACCCGTCGGAGCGAACCCGATCGATATGCCTTTGCAGGTCGACCGCCGACACGTGCGCGGCGAAGCCGATGCCTTGGATACCGGGGTAACTCTCGCCAAGGGTAAGCGACTGGACGTACTGATGCCATTCATCGCGCTCCACGCTGTTCGACGCATCGAACAACCCGCGCCCGCCGCGTAACGCGTGCTCATAGATGGTCATGCGCTCGGTGATGCGGAGCTTGATGTCCTCGGCATTGGTGGCAAAGCGCTCCCCGGCACGCCGCTCAGTGTCTGCCGCCGTGAAATGCCAAGCCAACAGGGTCGCTGCGAGGCACCCGAGCAGCATGCCGGCGGACAGCCTGCGACCGCTCCGCCACGATCTGTCTTCGCGTGCCGGTACGGCATCACGTTGCGGCATTGATGCAACCAGCACCATGCCGGTGATCGCGCACAGCGCCAAGAACCCGTCTAGCGATACCAGCGAGTCGTTGACGGTGGCTTTCGCGAAAGGTCCGCGCGCCTGCAAGGTGGCGGCAATCGACAAGGCCGCCACACCGAACGTCGCGCTCGCCGCACCGAACGCGCCATGTCGCAATGCTGCCCAGGCAATGAAGATCACCAATCCGAAAGCCATCAACCGGTCGAGATGGGCTGCGCTGAAAAGTCCGCCGAAGACTAAGCTGCCGACGGCAACGAAGTAAGCCAGGGCGAGCAGGTAGCTCGGCACCGACGACAGACGGGGTCGCCACTGGCGCAGTTGCAGCAAGAAAGGGGCAATCACCAGCAGGCCGATCACGTCACCGAGCCACCATGTCAGCCACACTGGGCCAGCCATCGCACGCGGGATCACGCCCAGAACCACCAGCGTGGTCACACCACCGCTGGCCGAGACCGTGGCTGCGACGAGCGTCGCTGCGCAGAACACGTAGACGGCTTGCGGCGCCTGGGTCAACCCACTGCGAATGAAGCGCCGCGACACCCACGAAGCGAATGCTGCTTCAGCCAGGTTGCCGACCGCAATCAACGCCGAGGCGATCGTGGCTAACCAAGGAGCGGCGTCGTGGCTCAGAAACGTCACCAGGTTGGCACCAAAGGCGCCGATGAAAACGCCAACGGCGAGCTTCGGGTCACCCAGCAGTAGCGCAGCCAGCGCAATACCCGACGGTGGCCACACCGGTGACGCGTTGGTCGATGCGAAGGACAGGCTCAGACTGGCACGAGCGACTATGTAATAGACCAGCGCGAGCAGCAGAAGCCGGGCCACGCTCGACCGCGAATCGGCCGACCAACGGTTCGTCAGAGGGTGGAGGCGCACGCGGTCTGCAGGCCAGTGGGCCGTCGCTTTACACAGTCGCCACGGGCCGCAGGCGGGGTCGTTGCCACCGGGGATTACCGGTCAGCCGCACGCCAGCTCAGCCCTTGTGACTGCGAGTTTCGCCCGTGACGCAGGCGGGGTGAATCTGACTCTGCCCGCGGCCCGCCGCCTTTGCGGCGTAAAGCGCCTGATCGGCTGCACTGATCAATGCGCCGACCGACATCTGCGTCGCATCCGCACCGAAGCCGGCATGGTGCGCAGTGGCTGCACCGACCGAAACGGTCACCACTCGGTTCAGCAGCCCCGCTTTGTGGGGAATCTGCATCGCGGCCACCGCTTGGACAATGCGCTCTGCGAGGTAGGCGGCACCGGCCAAATCGGTCTGCGGCAGCAGCATCACAAACTCCTCACCGCCATAACGTGCCAACAGATCGGCAGAACGCCGCGTGAGCCCTTGGAGCGTTTTGGCAACGCTGCTCAGGCACACGTCACCCGCAGGGTGGCCGTAGCAGTCGTTGTAGCGTTTGAAATAGTCGATATCAATCATCAACAGCGACAAGGGGTCGCCGCCGCGCACAGCGCGCTCGGACTCGATTCGCGCCTGCTCATCGAAGCGACGGCGGTTCGCCACTCCGGTCAGTCCATCCACCAGCGCTGCTCGTCTCAACGCATCCGCCAAGCTCTTGAGACGAAGCTGAGTGCGCACGCGGGCCACCACGACATCGGCGTTGAGTGGCTTGCGGATGAAATCCGCTGCCCCGGCCTGAAAGCCAGCCACTTCGGTCTCGACATCCCCATGGCTGGTCACGAAAATCACCGGCAACTCGGCCAACTGCGGGTCCGCCTTCATCGCCGCGCAAAACTCGAACCCGCTGATGCCTGGCATTTCAGCATCGACCAGCACCACATCAGGTGCGCACTCACGCACCAGGTTCAGCGCGTCGTGGCCCGACAGCGCAAAACGCAGATGACCCAGATCGGCGAGCATTCGGCCGAGCACCTGGACGACGCCGGGATCGTCATCAACCAGCAGCAGCGACGGCTGCGGCAGCGGCATGACTGCCTCAATCGCAGGCTGCGACAGTCCAGCCCCTGATGTCGCGTTTGCACGACGGTAGTCACCGGAAGCCGAGTCGTCTGCGAATGAGGTGCGCAGCACGGAAAAAGTGGGAACCGCGTCCATCATTTCGTTACTCCGTCGCAGTGACAACTCAGCAGGCGAATTCGCTCGAAACCGCATCGAACAAGCGGCTGACAGCTGCATTGATGTAGACCATCACTCAAGTGTTCGACAGAATCCTCCGTGGCGATCGCTCGAAAAGCATTCAGAACCGGACGCTTACTTGGGCTTGTCGCTGATGATGCCGGCCACCATCTCACCAATGGCCAGTGACGCAGTGAGCCCCGGTGACTCGATGCCGAACAACTGCACCACACCCTCGCAGCCGTGGTCGGCCGGACCCTGGCACCAGAAGTCGGCGGCAGGCTCGCCCGCTACGCTCAGCTTCGGCCGCACGCCGCTGTAGGCCGGTGCCAGCGCGTTGTCGGGCAGGCACGGCCAGTAGCGGCGAACTTCGGCTGCAAAGGCGGCAGCGCGGCGCGCATCGACGGTGTAAGCAAGGCCGCGACCGAGATCGGCGGCGGTGGTGATGTCGTCGATCCATTCGACATCGGGCCCAAACTTGGCCTGGCCGCCGAGGTCCAGTGTCAGGTGCACGCCAAGGCCGCCATCGGTTGGCATCGGGTAGATCAGCCGCGAGAACGGTGCGCGGCCGCTCAACGAAAAATAGTGTCCCTTGGCCAGGTGACGCAGCGGGATCGCGGCCGCCGGAAAGCCCTCCATCGACGCGGCGACGGCCTGGGCGTCGAGCCCGGCGGCATTGACGATCCAGTTGGTGGCCAGCTCAAAGTCGCCGCTGCTGTCGCTGTCGCTGGCAACCGCTGTGCGAACGCGGACGCGCCACCCGTCACCATCGCGCGCGGCACCGGTGACGCCACTGGTCACGGCCAGCAGCGCCCCGGCAGCTTCGGCATCGCCGAGCAACGACGTCATCAGGCCGTGACTGTCAACGATGCCGCTGGCCGGCGACCAAAGCGCGGCAACGCACTGCAGCTCGGGTTCGAGCGCCAGTGCCTGGCCGCGCGTCAACCACTGAAGCTCGGCAACACCATTCGCCAAGCTTTTCGTCCGAAGCGTTTCGAGCGACGCCGCATCGGCCTCGCACGTCGCCACCAGCAGCTTGCCGCAACGGCGGTGCGCAATGCCGCGCTGCGCGCAGTAGTCATACAGCAGCCGCGCGCCGCGCACGCACCACTGCGCCTTGCGGCTGCCGGTCGGGTAATACAGCCCAGCGTGAATGACCTCGCTGTTGCGCGCCGACACGCCGGTGCCGTAAGTGGATTCGCACTCGACGATCACCACCTCCAGACCGGCCTGCGCGATCGCGCGTGCGCAGGCCAGCCCGATGACGCCAGCTCCGATCACGATGCAATCGACACGGTCCATCGCTTCAGTGCTCCACGGGTGGCGTGACAGCCGCTCAGGCGCCGTCGCAGGCGGCGAATCTGGCCGCGGTTCGCACGACCAGCTCGTCGAAGCCGGTGGCGGCATCGGGCTCGCGGGCGAAGCGCCCGTCGGGCAGCAGTGCCAACAACACTTCGGCGGTGGTGCGCACGGTGCAGCCGTAGGTCACATGCCCGCCGACCACAGCACCCTGCGCATCGGACACGCTGGCGTGCAGGTGCGACGCAGGTCCTGGCCAGGCAGCAGGCGGATCGGCAGGGTCTCCACGTGGTCGTATCTTTCAGCGCCAGCCCGGCACCAGCAGCATGACCGCCAGGCCCACAGCTGCGCAGGCACCCAGCAGCGGCATCACGCCGACCTTGAAGCGAAACAGCGCCAACGCTGCGGCCGCCGCAATCAGCGCCGACACCCCATCGAAGTGCCCGCCAAAACCATGCGACCACAGCACGTGGTACGCGAAGAACAGCGCCAGATTCAGGATCACACCGACCACGGCTGCCGTGATCGCCGACAGCGGCGCGGTGAAGCCGAGCCTGCCGTGCGTGGCCTCGATCAGCGAGCCGCCAGCCAGGATGAAAATAAACGAGGGCAAGAAGGTGAAGAAGGTCACCACCGTGGCCGCTACGGCGCCGGCGGTGAACAGCGCCTCGGACCCGAACATCGGCTTCAACCAGCCGCCGACGAAGCCGACGAAGGCCACCACCATGATCAGTGGTCCGGGCGTGGTCTCGCCGAGCGCCAGGCCATCGATCATCTGCGCGCCGCTCAGCCATTGGTGCTGCTCGACCGCACCCTGGTACACATAAGGCAGCACCGCGTAGGCGCCACCGAAGGTCAGCAGCGCAGCCTTGGTGAAAAACCAGCCCATCTGCGTCAGCGTGCCGTGCAGGCCGTGCGTCGCGAGCAGCGCGGCCATTGCCAGCACCCACAGGCCGAGGCCGATGGACAAAACCGTCAGCAAGCGGCTGCGCTTGAACAGCGCATGCCCCGGTGTCGGCGTGTCGTCGTCGATCAACGCAAGGCCGTAGCTTTTCTGAGCACTGCCATGCCCGCCGCCCAGCGTGAACACCTGCGGCGCCACCTTCGCGCCGAAGTGGCCGATCAGCGCCGCGGCCAGCACGATCGCCGGAAACGGTGCGTGCAGCGCGAAGATCGCCACGAACGCGGCCGCGGCGATCGCCCACATCCAACCGTTCTTCAGCGCGCGGGTGCCGATGCGGTGCGCCGCATGCACCACCAGCGCGGTCACCGCCGGCTTGATGCCGTAGAAGATACCGGCCACCAGCGGCACCTCGCCGAAGCGCAGGTAGATCCAGCTGAGCGTGATCAAGATGAACAGCGACGGCAGCACGAACAGCGCGCCAGCCGCGATGCCGCCTGCAGTGCGGTGCATCAACCAGCCGATGTAGGTGGCGAGTTGCTGGGCCTCGGGGCCGGGCAACACCATGCAGTAGTTCAGTGCGTGCAGAAAGCGCTTCTCGCTGATCCAGCGGCGGCGCTCGACCAGCTCGGTGTGCATGATGGCGATCTGCCCGGCCGGCCCGCCGAAGCTGATGAAACCGAGCTTCAACCAGAAGCGCAGCGCCTCGGAAAAGCCCACCGGGGCGGGGGCGCTGCCGGTCGGCGCCGCCAAAGGCTTCGGGGCCAAGTCAGTCGGCGCGGAACTCATGCCCCGGATTGTGCAGGGTGCAAAAACAACGCCAACCGGCGCCGACTACGCCCCACGGCACCTGCCATTCGAGCAGGATGTCTCGCTTGTGGCGGAATCTGCGGGTCCGCACACTGGCTCGCCGCGCAGGCTGCGGTTACCATCCAACAGTTCCATTCCGCAAACCATGTGAAAACATGGGACGCAAAGCCTCCGGCCTACAGCGCTCAGCGCCACGGTAGCGGGGTTGCCAGCCCGACCCAACGGGTTGGCCTCGCACCCTACGAGGCAGTTCATGACATTGCACAACATTCTGGTGGCACCGCTGATCCTGGCGACTTCGGTGACCTTCCTCGCGCCCCCCGCACAAGCGTGGTCCAACCGACCGGAGGCGCCAAGATTCGCCACGGCGGCCTCGGCTGGATCGGTGACAGCGGAGTCGCTGATCGCCACAGACCGGGTGATCGTGAAATACCGCGATGGCAGCACCAACCTGATGTCAGCGCGCTCACGCAATGCCGTCACGGTGGCCGGCAACCGTCAGGGTGTGCAGGTCTCTGCGCTGCGGCGGATGCACAACGGCAGCCAGGTGATGCAGCTCAGCCGTCGCATGAACCGCGATGAACTCAGCAACCTGATCCAGAGCCTGCGCAGTGGCGATGCGAGCATCGAATATGTTGAGCCTGACCGCATCCTGCAGCCGATGTACCTGCCCAACGATGCGCTGTATCCGCAGCAATGGGCGCTGTCCGATGGGACCGGCGGCATCGGTGCGCCGGATGCCTGGAACCGTGCCACCGGCACCGGCGTGGTCATTGCCGTCATCGATACCGGCGTGCGCCCGCACGCCGACCTGGCCGCCAACCTGCTGCCGGGCTACGACTTCATCGTCAACCCGACGATCGCTGCCGACGGCAGCGGCCGTGATGCCGACGCCTCCGACCCGGGTGACTGGGCCCCGGCGGGCGCATGCAGCACCGGCAGCCCAGCCAGGAACAGTTCATGGCATGGCACGCACGTCTCCGGTCTGGCCGCAGCGGCAGGCGGCAACGGCATTGGCGTGACGGGCGTGGCCTTCGGGGCACGCATCCTGCCGTTGCGTGCGCTCGGTCGCTGCGGCGGCTACACCTCAGACATCGCCGATGCGATCGTCTGGGCCGCGGGTGGCACGGTAAGCGGCCTGCCGCAGAACCCGACTCCGGCGAAGGTCATCAACCTGTCGCTGGGTGGCAGCGGCGCCTGTGACATCACCTCGCAGAACGCTGTCAACGCGGCACGGGCCAAAGGCGCGTCGGTCATCGTCGCAGCCGGCAACTCGAACACCAACGCGACCGGCAGCTCGCCTGCCAACTGCAGCGGCGTCATCGCGGTGGCCGCGACCAGCAAGGCCGGGGGCAAGGCGTCGTACTCCAACTTCGGCACCAACGTCACCGTGGCAGCGCCTGGTGGCGACTCCGGCGCGGGACTGGTGTCCACACTCAACGCCGGCACCACCACGCCGGGCGCTGACAGCTACGCGTCGTACATGGGTACCTCGATGGCCACACCAGTGGTCAGCGGCGTGGCCGCGCTGATGCTGTCGGCCAATCCGGCACTGACGCCCGACCAGATTGCCTCGCTGCTGAAGTCCACGGCGCGGGCGTTCCCAGCGCCCTGCACCGGTTGCGGTGCGGGCATCGTCAACGCCAATGCCGCGGTGGCCGCCGCCCTTGCAGCGAAGGGCACGACGACACCCACACCGCCAGCGCCCGCGCCAACACCAGCTCCCGCGCCCAGCGTGACGCAGGTGAAGGAAGCGGAACCCAACAACACGCTCGCCGCAGCACAGAAAATCAGCACACTGCCAAGCGTCGTCTCAGGCTCCATCAGTGTCAGCACCGACTCCGACTACTACCAGTTCGCGGTGGCCGCCGGCAAGACGGTGAACATCACGCTGACCGCAGGATCGGCCTCCGGGTTCGGCCTCGGCGTCTACCTGAGCAACGGCCAACAGTTGCTGATGGTGCCCGGGGCCAACGGACGCCAGCAAAAGGTGGCGCTGACCAACAGCGGAACGACCGCCGCCACGCTGGTGGTGCGCGTGTTGCGCAGCACCGGCAACAACGGCGCGTACAGCCTCGCGATGTCGTACTGATCCAGCGGCGGTCCGGCTGCAGCCGGACCGCTGATAATCCGCGCCGGGGCGAGACGGGGCGGTCGATGGCCGGCGGTGCACCTCAGGCCCCGCGCGGACTCGACCTCTCACAGCATTCGCCGAATGATTCCTTTGCTTCCCAACCGCCGGCAGTTCTGTGGCTCCCTTGCAGCGACAGCCTCCAGTGGGGTCCGTGCGAGCGGCGACACTTTGCGGGTGCTGGCCTGGCCCGGGTATGCCGACCCCGACATCGTCCAGTCGTTCGAGCGGCGCCACGGTGGCAAGGTCGAGGTCACCATCATCGACTCCGACCTGGATCTCTGGAACAAGATCATCGCGAACGGCGCGCAGGACTTCGATGTCTTCGCGGTCAACACGGCCGAATTGCAGCGCTACATCCGCAAGGGCCTGGTGGTCGGCATCGCGACCGATGCCCTGCCGAACCTGGCACGCCAGCGCCCGCGCTTTCGCAACCTCGCATCGATACCCGGCATCGTCCACGATGGCGTGGTCTACGCCATTCCGTACACCTACTCCGAAATGGGGCTGATCTACGACCGTAAGCAGGTGTCCATCACTCCCGACTCGATCGCCGCTCTGTGGGACGAGCGCTACCGCTGCAAGGTGATTGCCTACAACGGCGGCACCCACAACTTCTCTCTGGCGGCCATCTCGCTCGGGCTGAAATCGCCGTTCAGGCTGAATGACAGGGACTGGCCCCGCGCGGTCGACCGACTGATCGCCCTGCGCAGGAACGTCAGCGGTTTCTACACGCGTCCCGATGAATCGGTGGCTTTGTTCAAGCGCCGGCAGGCCGCACTGATGTTTGCCAATTTCGGCAAGCAGCAGTTGCAACTGTGCAAAGCCGCCGGGTTGGATGTCGGTTATGCCCTGCCCAAGGAAGGTGCGCTCGCCTGGCTGGACTGCTGGGTCATCACCCGCAGCGCGCGAAATCCGGTCCTCGCCACCGCCTGGATCAATGACCTGCTGGCAAGCGAGCCCAGCCAGGTGTTGGTGGGTCGGCAGGGGCTGAGCAATACCACCTCGACCGAGCCCGACGACCTGGCCAACGACACGCTGCGCTGGCTGCAGCCCGTTGAGAGCGAGGAACACCGCAATCAACTGTGGAGCCGCATCGTGTCGGGCGATCGCGCCAGCAAGGTCCTTGCATCGTGAAACTGGGCATTGCCCACAAGCTCGCGCTGCTGCTGGCAGCTGTCGGGGTGCTCGCTTCCGGCCTCACCGGCCTGTACGCGTACCAGACGAGCCGTCAGCTGCTGGTCGAATCGGCACAGGAGCGGCTGCTGACATCGACGCAGGTGCTGGCGCGGCGCATCACGCTGTCGCGGCAGGAAATCACCCGCAACCTCGAGGTGCTGGCCCGTCTGCCCAGTACGCTGGCGGTGCTGCAGCACCCCGATGCCGCGCAGGCCCGACAGCTGGCCACGCTGTTCGAACGGATGATGGCGGCCAACCCGTCGTACTTCCAGATTCGCCTGATTTCGGCCAGCGATCACGGCCTCGAGCGGGTACGCGTCGACCGTCAAGGTGATGTTCCGGTCGAGGTGCGCGATGACGATCTGCAGGAGAAGGGTCACTACCCTTACGTCGCCGAAACCCTGCAGCTGCATGCGGGCGAGTTCTACCTGTCGGAGATCGCGGTCAATCACGAACGCGGAACCTACGCCGGACTGGACCAGCCGGCCTTGCAACTGGCCACACCGGTCACCGATGGGCTCGGTACCGCGCTCGGCGTGGTGGTGATCAACGTGGACCTGAACGGCATGTTCGCCCTGCTGGCTGCCGACCTGCCGGCGAACTTCAAGCTGTTCCTCGCCAACGACGACGGCGACATCCTGATCCACCCGGACCCGACACGCACTTTCGGCTTCGACCGGGGGCGCCGCATGCTGATCGATGAGGAGTTCCCGCTGACGCACGACATCGTTCAAGGCCGACGCGACCATGTTGTTTTCGACGCGAGCGACAGCGCACTGGGCAGCGAACCGGTGGTCGCCGCCTTCATCGGGCAGCCGGTCGATGTGCCCTCGCACGAGCAACGGTTGGTGCTGGGCCTGGCGCAGCCGCTGGCGGTGGTCGTCGCACAGGCACATCGACTCGGCGTGACCATTCTGCAGATCGTGCTCGGGTTGTGTCTGGGCTGCCTGGTGCTGGCGGCGGTGCTGGCCCGGGCCTTCACCCAACCGATCAACGCGATGAGCGTCGCAGCGCACGCTGTCGCCAGCGGCCAGCCCTTGGGTGAGCTGCCCGTCAATCGGCAGGACGAGATTGGCACGCTCGCGCGCAGCCTTCAACAGATGCACCAGCAGATCGACCACAACCTGTCGCAGTTGCAGAACAACCAGCAGGCGCTGGAACACATGGCGCTGCACGACGTACTGACTGGCTTGCCGAACCGCCGCATGTTCGTCTCACGGCTCGAAAAAGCAATGATCCACGCGCGCCGCTACGGCGGTGAGGTCAGCGTGCTGTTCATCGACCTCGATGATTTCAAGGACATCAACGACCGTTTCGGCCACGACACCGGCGACCTGGTGCTGAAGGCGGTGGCGCAACGGCTGCTCGCGATGATGCGCGAAGGCGACACGGTGGCGCGCATCGGCGGCGATGAATTCGTGGTGCTGCTGGATGGGCCGACCCCGCATCCTCAACTGATCGCCGTGGCCGAAAAAATGCTCAGCGGCATCAACCTGCCGATCGATGTCTTCGGCGTCGAGATGAAGGTCGGCGCCAGCATCGGCATCAGCCGCTACCCGCAGGACGGGCAAAGCGTCAGCGAGTTGCTGGCCACTGCCGACCACGCGATGTACGCGGTCAAGGCAGACGGCCACGGTGGCTTCCGGTTCGCCTCGCCGCCGACGGTATAAGCCGGCGCGATCCGCCCTCGGTTTCACAACACGGCGTGGTCGCCGCGCTCAGAGGTGACTTCGCCTCGCACGAGGCGCGCGTAGAAATCGAACAGCGTGTCACTGCCGGTGGATGGCGTGGCGGCCGCGTCATAGCGGCCCGTGGCCGGATCCAGCACCAGCATCGATTCGGTGGCGTAGTAGCGCCCGATGCGCGCCAGCTCGGCCTTGGCCGCAAGCGCAGGCACCACGAGGCCCAAGGTGGCAAGTACAGCGATGATGACGTCGAGCAATGCGACCGGCACCTGCTTGAAACGCGGCGGCTGGCCGAGCAGCGCGAACAGGTGCTCGCCTTGTTGCCGCGGTGTGATCGCCTCGCCCGGCCCGCCGATCGGCAGCACGCGGTGGTAGCGGCTGGCTTCGTCCAGGCAATCGGCGAGGTAAGCGCCCAGGTCCTCATCGCTGATCGGCTTGCAGGCGGTCAACGTGCCGTCGCCGAACACCAAAAACGGCTTGCCCTTTCTGACCCGCTCGACCTGCCCCGACAGCGACTTGAAGAAAGCGGTCGGCCGCACGATCGAGTAATTCAAGCCCGACTCGATCAGCACCTTCTCGAACGCCAACTTGGCGTGCTGAAATGCGAGCAGCGGCTTCTGCACACAGATGGCCGACAGCAGCACGACCTGCGTGACGCCGGCCAGCCTGGCGGCGGCGAGCGCATTCAGATGCGCCTGGTGATCGATGGCCCACGCGTCCTTCGGTGCACCGGTGCGTGAAGCCAGGCAAGACACCAGCGCATCGAAGTGCTCACCTTGAAACCCATCTTGTGTCAGCGACGCCGGGTCGCTGACATCGCCGAAACGCACCGACGCACCGGCCAGCAAACGCACGCTGTCGTCCGCCGCCAGCGCTGCGCCGACACCAGCACGCGGGCGAACGAAACACACCACCTCGTGCCCGCGCTGCACCAGCGCACGCACCGTGGCACGGCCGATGGTGCCGGTGCCACCGAGGACGAAGACGCGCCGAGGCTGGGGCGAACGCAGGGCGTGATCCCGACGGGCTGGTGTCACGCGACCTTGACCATCAGCTTGCCGTTGTTGCCGCCGGTGTAGAGCATGCGCACGGCCTTGACCGCGTTCTCCAGACCATCGACCTGGTGAATGTTCCACTTCAATTTCCCCTGCGCGTGCCACTGGGTCAGCGCGCGGTAGGCCTCGGCGTAACGCGGGATGTAGTCCAGCACGATGAAGCCCTGCACCTTCAGGCGCTTCATCAAAATGTTGCCGTAGTTCTTCGGACCCGGCACATGGCCGTCGGCGTTGTAGCCAGAGATCAAGCCGCAAACAATCACCCGGCCGAACAGGTTCATCTGCCCGAGTACCGCGTCGAGGATGTCGCCGCCGACATTGTCGAAATAGATGTCGACGCCCTCAGGGCAAAGCGTGCGCAGCTGGACCTCGACGTCTTGCGCCTTGTAGTCGATGGCCGCGTCGAATCCCAGCTCGTCGACGATCAGCTTGCACTTGTCCTTGCCGCCAGCGATGCCGATCACCCGGC
>JANXTP010000177.1 GCA_025352345.1 Burkholderiales bacterium
TTCAACCGCTTCCGCAAGCTGCTGGTTCGATACGAGAAGCTCGAGCGCAGCTTCCTCGCGCTCAACCACATCGCGGCAGCGATCATCGCGTTCCGCAAGGTGTCGCTGACGATCAACATTATTTACGGATAGGTTCTAAGACAACTACTGCCCAGGTCGATGCGCTGGCCACACTCGCGCCTGAAGATCTGGCCCGGCACGTCGCGTTCGATAAGAGCTTGAAAGAGAACAACCCGAAGGAGAAAGCAACCCAGTTGCGCTTGCGCGCCCGCCGCGTGGAAGCCATTGCGACGAATGCCACCAACAAGGGGGCGCTAGTGGACCAATTGGTCGCCGCCAAGCTGCGCGGCCTGGCGGACGGTTACCGCACGGCGCAGGCGGCGGCCGCGCTCGCCGCCAAGCAGTTCAAGGAAGGCCAAAACCTGTTGCCGGGAACCGGCGGCGAGGTCTGGCGCGAGCTCTTCGATGCTGCCCGTAAATTCGCGGTCGAGTCTCACCCTGACAAGGATTTCCCCGACCTGGGCGCTGAATCACCTTGCCCACTGTGCCAGCAACCTCTCGCAGAAGGCGCAGCGCGCATGCTGCGATTCGAGGCCTTCATCCAGCAGGAAGCCGAGAAGACATCGCAGGCACGCCGTACCTCGCTGTTCGCCGAATACAAGCCATTCATTGCCCATGTCCTCACGCTGAATCTTGACGATGTGACTCATGGCGAGATAGAAGTGCTTGACCCGCAACTTGCGGCTGATGCAAAAGTATTCGAGTCGTTGCTGACCGCTCGACAGGAAGCCATCAAGGCAGCGGTGCTTTCGCACCAGTGGGACGGTATCGATCAGCCCTTGGGCAGCCCGGCCGCGCGGCTTCAGGCTCTGGCCAACAAGCTGAACGCAGAGGCCGAGACCCTGGAGAAGGCATCGGACGAGAAGGCGCGCGCTGCGCTTCAGAAGCAGTTCGATGAACTCGATGCGCGGGTACGCCTGAATAAAGTCAAGGATGCCTTAGTCACAGCGGTCACGAAACTCGGCCACCAAGCAAAGCTCGTGAAGTGCCTGTCAGCCGTCAAAACTAACGCCATTTCGCTGAAGGCATCGGAGTTGGCTGAGAAAGTGGTCTCCAAGGAACTGGCCGAAGCGTTGAACCGCGAATTCAAGGCCTTGGGTGTCGGTACGCTTCGTGTTTCACTTCAGAGCCGTGCTGACAGGGGCAAGGCGCTGCACAAGCTGAAGCTGGAGCTGCCGCAGAGCCGCAGCCCCGGTGACATCTTGAGCGAGGGCGAGCAGCGCGCTGTTGCGATTGGCGCCTTCCTGGCCGAAGTCGGGCTGAGTGGCGGCAAGGGCGGCATCGTGTTCGACGATCCGGTCTCTTCGCTCGACCATCGTCGGCGCGAGCGCGTGGCAAAGCGCTTGGTGCTGGAAGCTGCGCAGCGCCAGGTGATCGTGTTCACCCACGATATCTACTTTCTTTGCCTCCTCGCAGAGGAAGCAAGGCTGGCGGGGACGGCGATTGCCACGCAGAGCTTGACTCGGCGTCCGGAGGGATTCGGCGTTGCCGATCCGGAGCTGCCGTTCGAAGGTAAGAACGCGAGCAAGCGGATCGGCGCATTGAAAGCCCAGCACCAGACTATCGCCAAACTGCAAAAGGACGGCGAAGAGCAGGAACACCGGAAGCAGACTGTCGATGCTTACTTCCGGCTGCGCATGGCGTGGGAGCGCGCCGTCGAGGAGGTGCTGCTGCGCGAAGTGATCCTGCGCTTCCGCAAGGGCGTGGAAACGCAGCGGCTGGCAGGTGTCGTTGTCGAAGACGGTGATTACGCGCAAGTGAATGCCGGCATGACGAAGTGTTCAAACTATGCGCACGACAAGGCGCTGTTGGGTGGGGTGGCCGTACCAGACCCCGATGAACTACTCGCAGACATCATGGCGCTTGAGACATGGCGCGCAAAGATCGACAAGCGCGGCGTGGAGACGGCCAAGAGTCGCAAGGCTGCTCCGGTAGCTGCATTGCCTGCGGCTAACGGCTAGATTTTGACCACAAGCGCCAGCGAGGGACCAAGATCCCTAAAGAGTGTTGGCAGCTACGCTTTGGGTAATGCATCAGGCCGCCTGCAGTCATCGCACTGAAAGAGCTTCCGGCCGCCAAGCACAGCGACACATATCGAGATCAGTCCCTTTCACCATTGCGGCGTGCTTGCTGCATTGCTGCCTCAAATCGTCCACGGCTTGCCGCGCGAAGGCGTTGCAGGCCGAGTCTTCGTGCCATCACAACAATCGCGTCTTCAGCTCCAGTGCCCTTCGCTGTGATCTGTCTAGCCAAGTCAACAAGCTCAGGCATGCAGATCTCATCCACTGACCGGGTGGCATCGTCTGCGGAATGGCGAAACACCGTTGGCAGTTCCGGGCCACGTGCCGACGACCAGTAGAAAGTTCCGACATCCTCAGTTGTCGTTCTGTGCGCATTCGTCGCCAGCTCCTCCACCCGCTCCTGAATCCGCGCCCCCGTCCTCTGCCAACCATGAGCCCTGGCAATGCGGCGTGCGAGCACCGCGTCGAGAACCGGGCCTTCGACCTCAACGACATGCGCAATCATCTTCATCAGCACCGCGTCGTAGCCGCTGTCGAAGAACGCGTCAGCGCTCGCCGCATCCACAACGGACGCAGGGTCCGATTCCACGAAGACGGCTGGCCCGGCCGTCGCACTGCTGGCCGCGTTCCGCGCGTAGACCTCGGCTTCCAGCTCTTGCGGCTGGGGTTCAGCAGACGCGTAGTTCAGCCCCAATCCAAGCTGAGCCGCCGTTGCGCCAGTGATGCCTGAGTCGGTTGAAATTGCAGCCTCAGGCGGCGTTGCCTCCTCTCTGGCCTTCGCAATGGCTGCTGCCGCTGCATCCGCTGCTGCCTGCCTCTCCGCCTCTTCTGCACGCTTGGCCCTGCTGGTCTGCAACAAGCCCCGCAACTTCGCATCCAGTTTCTCCAGCGTCCCCACCCGGTCCACCCACCAGTCGGTGGACCAGACCCGCAGGATGTCCCAGCCCAACCCGCGAAGCACCTGTTCGCGCAGCATGTCGCGGTCGCGGGCGGTAGCGCTGCGGTGGTAGGTGGCGCCGTCGCATTCGATGCCCGTCAGGTAGCTACCCCGCGCGTCGGGGTGCACCACGGCCAGATCGACACGGAACGACGAGGCGCCGATTTGCGTGTGCAGCTCCCAGCCTTTGCCGGCCAGTGCCGTGGCCACGGCTTCTTCAAACGGGCTTTCAAAGTCGCCCAGGCTTCCGCGCGTGGCTTCGGCCAGTGCACGCGGGCCGCGTTCGGCAAACTCGAGGAAGTGCTTCAGGTCACGCACGCCCAGCGCCTGCGTGCGCGCCAGGTCCATCTGCTCGCCCTTCAGGCTGGAGAACACCCGAAGTTCGTGCCGCGCCCGTGTGATAGCCACGTTCAAGCGGCGCTCGCCGCCTTCGCGGTTCATCGGGCCGAAATTCATCGACACCGCGCCGGCCAGGTCGGGCCCGTAGGTGATCGAGAAGTACATGATGTCGCGCTCGTCGCCCTGCACGCTTTCCAGGTTCTTGACGAACAGCGGTTCCAGTTCCACCTCGTCGAAGTAGGGCTCTATGGCGGGGTCACGACGGCGTTCTTCGTCCAGCAGGTCTTCGATCAGGTCCTTCTGCTCGGTGTTGAAGGTCACCACGCCGATGGTCAACCGGCTCTCGCGGAAGCCCGGCGACTTGAGCCGTGCCACGATGTCGGCCACCAGGGCCTTGGCCTCGGGCTTGTTGATGCGTGCACCGCCCTTCTCGTACGTTCCCTTGACGTGGTGGAAGCTCACCGCACGGTCTTCGGTGACGGGCGACGGGAAGGTGACGAGCGAGCCGCCGTAGTAATGGTGGTTGCTGAACGCGATCAGGCTCTCGTTGCGGCTGCGGTAGTGCCAGGCCAGGTTCATCGTCGGCAGGTTGGCGCCCAGGCATTCGTCGAGGATGCTTTCCAGGTCGCCTTCAACATCTTCTTCATCAGCCGACGACTCAGCACGGTCGAAGAAGTTGGTAGGCGGCAGTTGTTTCGGGTCGCCCACCATCACCACCTGCTTGCCGCGCGCAATGGCACCCACCGCGTCCCACACCGGGATCTGGCTCGCCTCGTCGAACACCACCACGTCGAAGGCGTTCGCGTCGGCGCTCAGGTACTGCGCAATCGACAAGGGGCTCATCAGCAGGCAGGGCGTCAGCTTCGTCAGCGCCGAAGGAATGCTACTCATCAGCGCGCGCAAAGGCAGGTGCGCGCGCTTCTTATTGATCTCGTGCCGCAGGATGCCCCACTCCGAGTTTCGGGTCACGCCGTCCTGCTTCGGCAAGTCGGCACATAGCGTGGCGCGTACCCAAGCGCGGGTCAATTCGGTGTACTGGGCTTCCAGCGCGCGGAAGTCGCCGATGCGCTTTTCATGCTCGGCCGCGACGAAGCTGCGGATGACGGGCTCGTTGTCGACCGCCGCGTTCAGCCACCAGCGGCTATAGCCGGTCTCGAAAGTGCGGCGCGTTGAGCCGGCCGCGATGGCGCCGTTCTCGATACCCGCGACCATCGGCGCCAGGCCGAACGCAATGGCCTGTTGGCAGACCTTGCGCCAAGCACACCAGGCGTTCAGTCGGGCAGCCGACTGAACGATGGCGGCGCTGCGCTGCTGCAGTTCATCCAGGGCCACTTCGCCAAAGGCAGCCTGGGCGGCTTCCGTGAATGCACCGGCGGTGCTCAGCCGATCGATGGCGGGCTGCAAAGCGCCCCATGCTTCTAGGTAGGCCTGGCCTTCGGCTGCAATCGGGCCGGTCGGCTCCAGCAAGGCATTGCCCTCGCCGATCAGCTTGTCCAGCGGCGCCTTGATCGCAGCGATGTCCTCGGGCGTCGTCGCCAGGTTGGCGATGGCAGCGGCCATCGAGGCCTGAAACTTCGATGCCTTGTCCAGCTCGTCGAGTCGGGTGCCGAGCCCGCTCCACAGGCCGGCTGTCAGCGGTGCCAGGTCGTCGAAGCCGGCCAGCTGTTGCTCGACGACGGCACGTTGGCGCAGGCGCTGCCAGTCGGCGGTCATGGCGGCGCCACAGTCGCCGGTGACTACGCTCTGGTGCTCGCCAGCCAATGGTCCTGCGCTGCGCACCGCTGCGCGAGCAGCGTTGAAGGTTAGCGCTGCCTCGGCCAGATGGTCACGCGTGGCTCGTCCTGCCCACAGACCTGCAGTCGCTGGGCCCAAGTGTTCGAGCGCGGCAATGTCAGTGTCCAATGCCTTCAGCGCGCGCATGCGTTCCATGTCCTTGGCCAGGCGTTCTCCGCAGCGGCCGTTGGCCACGGCGTCCAGGCCCTCGTCGGCCCACGGTTGCTCTTGCCGTGCCGCGGCCAGCACCTGCTGAAAACGCAATGCGGCACTCGCCAGTTCGGGTCGAGTCTTTAGGCCGACCCAAATCCCTTCGGTGCCGGGTCCAAGCTCAAGAGCTTGCACCTCGGCCCGCAATGCCCGGGTGCGCACCAACAAGCGCAGGTCGCGCGCTACATCGGGTTCACCTTCCCCAGTGACCGCCGTTTCCAGCATGGAGCGCAGCTTGCGCTTGGCCAGCCAGGACATGGGCCACAGCGCCTTCTCGGCTTTGGCCCAGTCGCGTTGCAACTGGTTCACGTTCAGTTGCTCGGCCTGGTCGCCGTAGGTCACTGAAAGCTGCTGCGTCGTGTTCGTGATCTGGTCGAGTAACGCCAAGCCCTTCTGCAGCTCTGTCTGAACCTCTGCTGCCCAGGGCAATGCCAGCTCTGCATATGCGGCGCGTCGCTGCGTGAGCAGTGCCAAGCCCTGCCGGCACGCGGCCACCACGGGTTGGGGCCAGTCCGCGGCAAGCTGAGCGCTGATGTCGCGGTGCTGCTTCAACAGGACCGCGCCGGCCTGCATGCGCTCGCCTAGGCTGCGTGCGTCGGCGCGCAGCACAAACCGCCAATCGCGCCCGGCGGCATGCGGCAAGGTCCGGGCCAGCACGCCCATAGCGCCACGGGCCCGCCGCGTCAGCGGCACGGGTGGCAGGCCGATGGTGCCAGCAAGGCGTTGATGCGCAGCCTGCAACGCCTGCACTGTCGGTAGCACGTCGCGTGCCGCATCCACCAGGGCTTGCTGCCACGCAGGCGACCACTCACCACGCGCCACCGCGCCCAGTGGGTGGTTCAGCAGCGCGCCGTGGCCCACGGCAGCGGCGTTGACCTCCAGACGGTCGACGATGTCGCGCATGGCATCCAGCGCAGCGCGGTCGTGGGTATTGGCGTTGCCCCAGCTCAGCCCGAGTTCGGACACGTCTTCGCCATCGACCACCCGCCCGATGGCGTCGAAGATGCTCATGCCGTTGGGGTGCCGGAAGTGCAGACGCTCGACGTAGCCATTGAGATCGCCGCGCAGACGTTGCAGGCGCTGTGCCTGCGCACGCCAGACCTCGGGGTCCACGTCACCCTGTGCCTCCCAGGCGTTCTGGAGCTGTGCCAGAACGTCGAGCTTGCGCGCCTTGCTGGAGTGCAGCTCCAGGCAGAATTCGCCGAGCTTCACTTCGCGCAGACGCCTGTAAACCAC
>JANXTP010000185.1 GCA_025352345.1 Burkholderiales bacterium
TCCGGTGCGGGCTCCGGCGCAGGAACCCAGCGCGTTGCGCCAGAGGATGCTCCCGTGGTGCTGGTCTCCAGCCGTCCGGGCACGGGGAACCCAGCGCCCGATGCCACAACGCGCGCGGCCACTCGCAGTGCTTCGGGCGACGGCACCCCCAACCCGGACGACCCGCTCGAAGGCACGAAGCGCAACCTGGAGGGCTACCAGCGGCAACTGCAGGGTTTGCTCGACACGCTGACCAAGACTTCCGAATTGGCCACGGGGGGCCAGGGCAGCACACCCACTGCACCGCTGGCTGGCCTGGGCGTGCCGACCTCCGGTGGCCTGCCCAACGCGGTGACCGGTGCCATGAACAACGCGGCCGGCGGCGGCGGACTGTTCGGCGGTCAACTGCAGGGCTCGGCCACGCCACGCGTGACGGCCTCGATGCTCGGCAACCGCAGCCTCACCCTGCCCAAGGGCACGGCGTTCACCTGCGCCCTGAAGACAAAAGTCGTGAGTGCAACCTCGGGCTTCATCGGTTGCCAGGTTCAGCGCAACGTCTTCAGCGACGACGGACGGATCCTGCTCATCGAGCGCGGCTCGCACATGGATGGCGAGTACCGCGCCGCATCGGTTCGGCCCGGCACAGTTCGCATTCCGGTGCTCTGGACCCGCATTCGCACGCCCAACGGCGTGACGGTCGACATCGAGTCGCCGGGCACGGGCCCGCTGGGTGAATCCGGCATGGACGGCTACGTCGACAACCGCTGGGTGGAGCGCATCGGTGCGGCGATGCTGGTGTCGCTGATCAATGACGCCGTGCAAATCGTCATCCAGAACGAAGCCAGCCAGAGTGGCAACAGCGGTCAGTCCAACACGATCCTGTTCCCCGCCACCACGGCGAGTACCAGCAAGCTCGCGGAAAAGGTGCTCGAAAGCACGATCAACATCCCGCCGCTGATCTACCAGAACCAGGGCGGCATCGTCGGCATCTACGTGGCGCGCGACGTGGACTTCTCGTCGGTGTACGAGCTGAAGCCCTCACCACGGGACCCCGCTCGATGAATACAACCATGCATCAAGGCGTCCACGATTACGACGCGCTCGCCGACGGCTGGTGCGGTGACGCCACGTCCGTCGTCGAGTTCCTGCGCCCGCTGCGCGACCAGCTCGATGCGCCCGGGGTGCTGGAGGTGTGCGTCAACCGGCCAGGCGAACTGCTCGTCGAAACCGTCCGCGGGTGGCAGACAGTGTCAGCGCCTGAATTGACCCAGGAGCGATGCCTGTCGCTGGCCACCGCCGTGGCCACCTTCTCCGACCAGCAGATCAGTCAGGAGCGGCCGCTGCTGTCAGCCACCCTGCCCAGCGGCGAGCGGATCCAGTTCGTCATCCCACCGGCGGTCACGCGCGGCACGGTGTCGATCACCGTGCGCAAACCCTCGCACCTGATCAAGGGCCTCGATGACTTCGAGCGTGAGGGTTTGTTCGAACGCACCGCCACGGTCAGCCGCACGGCGACGAGCGATTTGCTGCCCTTCGAGCAAGAGCTTGTCTCGCTCAAGGAAGCCGGCCGCTATGCCGAGTTTCTGCGTCTGGCGGTGCGTAAGCACCAGACCATCGTGGTCAGCGGCAAGACGGGCTCCGGCAAGACCACCTTCATGAAGGGCCTGGTCGAGGAAGTGGCCAAGCACGAACGGCTAATCACGATTCAGGACACCGCCGAACTGACGCTGCCCAACCACCCGAACGTCGTGCATCTGTTCTACAGCAAGGATGCGCAGGGCACGGCGCGCGTCACGGCGAAGTCACTGCTCGAAGCCTGTCTGCGCATGAAACCAGACCGCATCTTCCTCGCCGAGGTGCGCGGCGACGAGTGCTTCTACTTCGTGCGGCTCGCCGCATCCGGCCATCCGGGCAGCATCACCAGCGTGCATGCCGGCAGCTGCGCACTGGCCTTCGAGCAGATGTCACTGATGATCCGCGAGAGTGGCGCCGGCGGTGGGCTGCGCATGAACGAGATCAAGTGGCTGCTGAGCGTGGTGGTCGATGTCATCGTGCAGTTCGACCGCGACGAACGCGGGCGCTTCATCTCGGAGATCTTCTTCGAGCCGCGTCGGCAACGGCTGGGCCGGTGGGACGAGTCGGCGCAGGGGTCAACGACGGTAGCCGCGTCAGCGACATCCACATGAGCAAGGTAGCCGCCCTGCCGATGTCCGCTGGGCGCAAGGTGGCGGCGAGCCTGTTCGCGCTTGCAGGCTTCGCAACGTTGGCCTGTGCAGCGGTCTACCTTTCGGCCGTGATGTTCCTGTTGCTGAACAAAGCGAACCCGCGCCAGGCGCAGTTCACAAGCATCACGCGGTACTGGGACCGGTACGCCGACGACACCCAACTCCGCAAGAAGCTCGTGGCTTCGATGGTGGTGTCGGGGGTCGGGTTGCTGATCGTGCTGCCCGGCGCCTTGATCGCAGCGGCGCGTCCGCGCCGTCCGCTGCACGGCGATGCCCGATTTGCGAACCCGGCTGAAGTCGACCGTGCGGGGCTGCTGGGCGGCGGGGCAAAGCCTGCCACCCCGAGCATCCTGGTGGGCCGTTTCCGTGGCAAGTTCCTTGCCCTGCCCGGCCAGCTCTCGGTGATGTTGTCGGCCCCCACGCGCAGCGGCAAAGGTGTGGGCGTGGTCATCCCGAATCTTCTCAACTGGCCCGATTCGGCCGTGGTGCTCGACATCAAGGGCGAGAACTACGACATCACGGCCGGCTACCGCGCCGAGCATGGCCAGGCCGTCTACGCGTTCTCGCCATTCGACGAATCGGCGCGCAGCCACCGCTGGAATCCGTTGACCGCCGTGCGCGCCAGCCCGCTGCACCGCGTCGGCGATCTGCTCACCATCGGGCAGGTGTTCTTTCCGAACGACGGCAGCGGCACTTCGTCGGAAGCCTTCTTCAACGACCAAGCGCGCAACCTCTTCCTCGGGCTCGGCTTGCTGCTGTTGGAGACACCCGAACTGCCGCGCACGATCGGCGAGCTGCTGCGTCAGTCGTCGGGCAAGGGGCAGACGCTGAAGGGTCACTTGACCGCCGTGATTGAACAGCGCCGGAATGGCGCTGCTCCGGGAAACCCGCCCCTCACCGACGAATGCACCGACGCCCTGCAACGCCTGCTCTCGAATTCGGAGAACACACTCACCAGCATCGTCTCGACCCTGAACGCCCCGCTGACGATCTTCGCGGATGCCGTCGTGGACGCCGCCACCAGCGCTGACGACTTCCGGCTCGAAGACGTGCGGCGCCGGCGCATGTCGATCTACGTGCGAATCCCGCCGAACCGGCTGGCCAACGCCCGCCCGCTGCTGAACCTGTTCTTCTCGCAACTGGTGAGCTTGAACACGCAGCATCTGCCCGAGCAAGACCCGAGCTTGACGGTGCAGTGCTTGCTGGTGAACGACGAGTTTGCAGCCATGGGGCGGGTGGGCATCATCTCGTCGGCGGCGGCGTTCCTGGCCGGCTACAACCTGCGGCTGCTGACGGTGGT
>JANXTP010000212.1 GCA_025352345.1 Burkholderiales bacterium
GGGGCGAAGTCGACGCGTGGCAGCAGGCGCGCAACGCTGCGCAGCGCACCATCGAGTGGTCGTTCACACGTCAGGACGCTGACCAGAAGCTCAGCCGGCATTACGTTCCTAAACTTACGTGTTGATGTACTAGCGCTGCGGATCGCTGTACAGGCCGGGCAGTTCCTGCGCCGTCTGCGTCTGCGCACCGCCGCTGTCCAGCGTGGGCAGTGCGCGGGCCAGGGCATCGCCGTTCCAGGCGGTGTCGGCAATGCAGGCGCGATCGAGTTCGCGCAGCAGCGCAGTCAGCGCTGGGTTGTCCAGCCGGCGCGCCAGTGCGTTCAGGCCGACCGGTGCGTCGTGCGGCCAGGTGGCGCGTGCCCAGGCGATCAGCGCGTTGCGGGCGTCTCGGGCGGCGTGGCTGCGGCAGGCCTGCTGGAACGCCGCGCGGGCTTGGGTGGCCAACACCGCGGGCGCCGGGGTGGGTGGCTGCGGGGCCGGATTGCCACCGCCCACGCGATGGCGGCGGTGCGCCCACGCCCAGGCCCCCAGCGTGCCCAGCCACAGCAGCGCGAAGGCCGCGCTGACCCAGATCCAGTCGACCGCGGCGCTGCCAGTGGAGGGCGTCACGCCCGCCGCGGGATCGGGCGCTGACGCGACTGACGAAGCGGTGGGGGCGGCACCGGACAGCGCCTGTGCTTCCGCAGGCGGCACAGCCGCACCGCTGTTGCCCGCCGATGCCGCACTGGCTGCGGCGACCACATCCACCGTCACTGCCGGCAGCACCGCCTCGCGGCGCTGGTTGCTCACCACATCCCACCAGGCCAGGCGCATCTCGGGCACCTGGTAGCGGCCGGGCTGGTCGGCGAGCAGCGTGATGTCCTGTTCGCGTTGGCCGACGACGTGGCCGTCTTGCAACTCGTCGCTCCGCTTGGCTTCTTCTGCATGCGCCTTCAGGCCGGGCGGCACAGTCGTCAGCGCCGCGACCAGGTCTGGCAGCTGGCTGGCGGTCTGGCCCACGGCGGCGATCCGCAGGTGCCGCGTCAGCGGTTCGCCAACGGCAATCACCTTGTCGGCCGGGCCCCAGGCTTCGTCGAGCGTGAGCTGCTGGGCGGGCAGCCAGTCGCCGCTGCGCCCTGCCGGTGGGCGCGGTTGTGCGACCAGCTTGAGCGCATCGCCGCGCAGCCGCAGCGGCCGCGTGCCATTGAGCCCGCCTTCGATCTGCAGCTGGCCGAACAGGCGCTCCAGGATGGGATCGACCTGGCCCTTGTTGACATCGGCCACCTGCGCGTTGAGCACCGGGCCGTCGAGCGCGATCTCACCGCTGCGCTGCGGCACCAGCAGGTAGTGGCGGGTGATCACCTGGTACGGCCGCCCGTTGCGTGTTTCCTGCGTGGTCACGTCCTCACCGAGGCGTCGCACCAGCAGATCGGCATTGCCGGGCAGATCGAGCGAGGCCTGGTACAGCTTCTTGTCGCTGTACAGCTGCACCTTCAGGCTGACGGCCGACTGCACATACGGCTGCAGCGAATCCAGGCTGGTGGTCAGGAACACATGGGCGACGCCCTCCGCCGGCACCCCGGCGCCGGCGCCGGACGCAGCGCTACCACCGGCTCCGTTGGCGGCGACGTTCAGCGCAACGGCGGCCGACGTTTCACCGTCCCAGGTCAGTCGCGGCACCTCGACCAGGCCACTGCGGCGTGGCGCCAGCACCAGCCGCACCTGGCGCTGCGACGACATGCTGCCGTTGACGATCTGCAGGCTGTTGCTGGTGCTTTGGCCAAGGATGTCGAAGTCCTTTTTCAGCGGCGCCAGATCGGGCTCGCTGCTGCCACTGCGATCGCTTTGCAGCGTCAGCTGCACCGACTCGCCGGCGGCCAGCTGGGTGAGGTCGGTCGAGGCGGTGAAGGCGGCCCAGGCGGGGCCGCACGGCAGGCTGCTGGCGATGAGGAACAAGCCAGCCAGCAGGCTGCGGGCGGGGCATCGACGGGAATTCATTGCGCGCTTCCCTGGCGGATCAGGTGCTGGATCAGGAACTTGCGCCGCAGCAAGCCGCTGGAGTCATCGGGCAACCGTCGCAGCCACTGGTCTTCGGCCAGCTGCTGCTCGGTGCGCGGTGGTGGCGTGTCACGCCCGGTGCGCAGCCCCGAGCGCGATCGGGTTGCACCCAGCACATCGCGCTCGGCTTGCACGGCGTTGTCTGGGCTGTTGGGGTCGACACGGCCGCCGTTCGAGGCGTTCTTGGCGTCGCTGCCGCCGAGAGCACTGGCGCTGTTGTCGACGCTGGTGCCGACACCACCATCGGGCGCGGCCTGACCCGGGCCATCGGCTCGGCCTGCTTGGGGCTGCGCGGCGGGCTGAGGGCTGCCGCTGTCCCGCGCCTGTGCGCCCTGTGGTGCCTGGCCGCTCGGCCCCGACGCGGGTTGGGGCGTCGGCTGTGCACCGGCCCCGCCCGCGGTGGGTGAAGCCGATTTGCCCTGCTGCGTCGCGGGGCGCTGCTGCGGTTGCAGCGCCTTGGTGACCAGGTCGCGGTTGTGTTGTGCGTCGCGATCGCCTGGGTTCTTGGCCAGCGCTTCGTCGTAAGCCTCCAGGGCTTGCTGCAGGGCGCCGGCCCGCACCAGCGCATTGCCCCGGTTGTACGGCGCTTCGGGGGCGTCGAGGCCGGCGTAGCTGTCGGCCGCAGCACGGTCATCGCCTGCCTTCAGCTGCGCCCAGGCCTTGCGGCGCGGGTCGGCGTAGGTCTGCGCAGCGGTGGCGGCACGGCCGGCGCGCAGCTCGGCCTCGCCGCGCTGATCGGGCGTGCGCCACAACGACGACCAGCCGATGTCGGCCTGCGCCACGGTGGCGCAAAGCAACAAACCGACGCCCAGCCAGCGCGCCTTCACCACCACCCCCGTCGCGCCAACAGCGCCGCCAGCAGCAGCAACGGAGGCAGCAGCCAGACACCGGCGTCGCGCCAGCGTTCTGCCTCCACATCGGACAAGGTCGTGGCGCTGCGGGTTTCATGGGACTGCAGGCTCGCCAACAGCGCAGGCATCTCGTCGAGCCCGAACACCCGGCCACCGCCGGCGCGGGCCAACTGTTGCAGCAGCGCACGGTCCACGGGCTCGATCGGCGCCAGCGAATCAGCGGGCGATGTGTCGTTGCCGTCAGCGGTTTGCGCGAGGTTCGCCGGCGGGCTGGATCCAGCCACTGCGGCATTGCCAGCCCCGCCGATCGCCAGCACATCGACCGTGGTGCTGCGCTCGCGCAAGGACTTGACTGCCGCGGTCGCATCGGTCTGATCGGCATAGCCGTCGGTCAACACGACGACGTGGCCGCCGCGCGTCGACGAGCGCTCCAGCAGCTGCTGCGCCATCACCAGCGCCGGCCCCAGCTTGTCGCCTGAGCTGGGCATCAGCCCTGGCGCCAGCGGGCCGGTCAGGCCGCGCACGGTGGCGACGTCGTCGGTCAGCGGGGTCACGGTGTACGGCTCGGCGCTGAATACCACCAGGCCGACGCGGGCGCCCTGGGCCGCGCGCAGCACGTCTTCGATGGCGTAGCGCGCGCGGGTCACGCGGTTCGGTGCGGCATCCGCTGCCCGCATCGACGGCGACAGGTCGAGCACCAGCACCCAGCCATCGGGCGTCGAGTTCGCCGCAGCGGGCTCGCGTTGCCAGGTCGGGCCGGCCAGTGCCAGCACCGCCAGTGTCCAGGCCAATGCCAGCCAGGGCCACGGTGAGGCCCTTGTCGCGATGCCTGATTCCGGCAGGCGCAGCGCTTCCAGCAGCGGTGCATCAACCAGTGCGGACCAACCGCGGCCGGAGGCGCTCCGCCGAGCCAGCCAGGCGGCCAGCACGAGCAGCAGCGGCACCGCCAGCAGCCACCCCGGGCGCTCGAAATGAAAGCGGGCCAGCGCGGCCTGCACCTGATCGATCAGCGCCATCGCGGCTCCCGCAGGGCCACCGTCGGCACGCTCAGCAGCAGCGCCAGCGCCAGCGGCCAGGCAAACCATTCGTCGCTCGGGCGCACCCATCGGTCCTGTGCCGCAGCGGGCTCCAGCTGGTCCATCAGCGCATAGGCCTGCTGCAGCGCGGTGGCGTCGGTCGCGCGGAAGTAGGCGCCACCGGTCTCGTTCGCGATGGCCTTCAGCGTGTCTTCGTCGAGGTCGCTGTCCTCGTCGCTGCCGACACCGATGGTGTAGATGCGCAGGTGCTGCGCGGCGGCCAGACGTGCGGCAGGCAGCGGTGGCATCTCGCCGGCGTTGCTGCTGCCGTCGGTCAGCAGCACCAGCACGGTCTCGCGGCGGTCGTCCGGTGCGGCGCCCTCGGTGCTGCGCTCGGCCTGCAGCCGCTTTAAGGCCAGCCCGATCGCGTCGCCGAGTGCGGTGGCCGGGCCGGCCATGCCGATCGACGCCTCGTCGAGGAACTGGTTGATGGTGTCGAGGTCGGTGCTCAGCGGGGCCTGCAGATAGGGCCGGGTGCCGAACATGATCAGGCCAACCTGGTCGCCATGACGGCGCCGGATGAAGTCGCCCGCCACGGCCTTGACGACCTGCAGCCGGCTCATGCGTCCGGCCATGTCCTGCGCGGCCATGGAGCCGGAGGTGTCGACGGCCAGCAGCAGGCGGCGTCCGGTGGCGGCGACCGGCTGCGGGTCGCCCAGCCACTGCGGGCGTGCGGCGGCGGCCAGCATCAACGCCCAAACCAGCGCGAACAGCAGCAGCCGCCAGCGCGGTGCGCGTGTTGCCGCGGGTGCCGTGCGCTGCGCAACCTGTGCTGCAAACGGCAGGAACAGCGCTGCTGCATGGGGCCGGGCCGGTGGCAGCCAGCGCGCGAACAGCCACGGCAGCGGTGCGGCCAGCAGCATCCACGGCCATTCGAGGTGGATCACCGGCTGGCCCTCGCGCACTTGACGAAGGCACGGGCACCATGAAGCCAGCGCTCGCGATGAGCGGGTGATACGGGCGCATCGGGCGTTGTCGCATCACTGCCATACGCGCATCGCAACAGCGCACGGCCGCTGTCACCGGCCCAGTCGCTGCCGCCATGGCGAACGACGAAGGCGATCCAGGCCTCGCCGCTGAGCGCAGCCACTGTCTCGCGTCCGTAGCGGGCGATGGCGCAGCGGCGCAGCAGCTGTTGCAGGCCGCGGGCGAGGGTGGCGTTGTCGGCGGCGGTTTGAAGTTGCGCCAGCTCGCGCAGAGCCGCGCGCTGCCAACGCTTGACCGAAGGCCGCTGCCGCCGTTGGTGCCACCACATCACCAGCGCGAGGGCCATCAACAACAACCCCATCAGCCCCCACCAGCCGGGCGCCAGCGGCCACCAGCCCAGCGGGGGTGGCGCATGGTCGGGGGCCAGCTGTTCGAGCAAGGAGGCTGTCATCGTGATTCGCTGATGAAGCGTGGCAGCGTCTGTGCCAAGTCGCCGCCGGTGTCCACGCGCAGCACCGGTACGCGGTGGCTGCGACTGAGATCGGCGATGCGCCGTTCGCGCTGCGCCCAGGTGGCTGCCCAGGCGGCGCGGCTGGTGGCGCCGTCGAGGGCCCAGGTCTGGCCAGGCACCCCGACGCGAAACGTGCCGTTCGGCAGGCCGTCCTGTTCCAGCGCATCCGTGAGCCACAGCAGCCGGCATTCGGCGCGCAGGGCGATCGTTACCAACGCGGTTTCGGTGGCCGCATCGAGGTCGCTGAAGTCGCTGAGCACGAACACCGTGCTACCCGATCGCAGCAACGGGCGCAAGGTGCTCAGCGCCACGCCCAGACCGCCCGTCGCGGGCGCACCCGGTGCCTGCGGCTGGCCTTGAACCAGCGCTTGCAGCACCGACAGCGCGCCGATGTCGCGCGAGCGCGGCGGCAGCAGCTGCGGCATGGCGGCGCCTTGGGTCAGCACGGCGCCCAGCCGGTCACCGGCACTACTGGTGACCCAGGCCAGCCAGGCGGCCGCGCGCAGCAGCAGCGCCGACTTCAGCTGCTGACGGCTGCCGAAGTAGAGGCCGGGGTGCAGGTCGGCGAGCAGCCACACCACCCTCTCGCGCTCTTCGCGGAACAGCTTGGTGTGCGGCCGGCCGCGCCGCGCGGTGACACGCCAGTCGATGGTGCGGGCGTCGTCGCCCTGGGCATAGGCGCGCACCTCGTCGAATTCGAGGCCGCGACCGCGGTGAGCGCTGCGGTGCCCGCCCTGCAGCTGCGCCGCCGCCGGATGTCGCAGGTGCATGTCCAGCCCGTGCGCGGCGCCGCGCAGCGCGACCAGTTCGTCGAGGTCAGGCAGCAGCCCCATCGCCTGCAGCCGGTCAGGGTGCCGGGACAGTGCGCAGCAGCTCGACGACGCAGTCCTGAGTGGTGACCCGCGCCGCCTGCGCGCTGTAGTCGAGCAGCAGCCGGTGGCGCAATGCATCGGGGGCGATCGCCTGCACGTCTTCGGGGCTGACGTAATCGCGGCCGTCCAGCCAGGCCAGCGCGCGTGCGCCACGTTCGATGGCGATCGCCGCGCGCGGGCTGGCGCCCCAACGCAACCAGCCTGCGAGCAGGGTGCTGTAGGGCGCGGGATGGCGGGTCGCATCGACCAGCACGGCGATGTACTCGGCCACCGAATCGGCCAGCGTCAGTTCCAGTACCTCGTGTCGTGCTGCGAACACCGCGGCCTGCGGCAGCTTGTGCGGCGGTGGCGGCATCTCGACCTCGGACATCGCTTCCTGCCGCGCCAGCGACATGATCAGCCGGGTGGTCGCGCGGTCGGGGTAGTCGACGCGGGTGTGCAACATGAACCGGTCGAGCTGGGCCTCGGGCAGCGGGTAGGTGCCTTCCTGTTCGATCGGGTTCTGAGTGGCCATCACCATGAACAGGTGCGGCAACTGGTACGTCGCCACGCCCACCGTGATCTGCCGCTCGGCCATGGCTTCGAGCAGCGCCGACTGCACCTTGGCCGGCGCTCGGTTGATCTCGTCGGCCAGGATCAGGTTGTGGAACAGCGGCCCGCGCTGGAAGCGGAAGCTGCCTTCCTCGGGCCGGTAGATGTCGGAGCCAGTGAGGTCGGCGGGCAGCATGTCGGGGGTGAACTGCACCCGCTGGAAATCGCATTCGACGGCGTGGGCCATCGCCTTGACAGCACGGGTCTTCGCCAGGCCGGGCGGGCCCTCGACCAGCAGGTGACCGTCGGCGAGCAGTGCGACCAGCAGCCGCTCGACCAGCGCTGGCTGACCCAGCACCTGCCCTTCGAGGTAGCTGCGCAGTCGGTAGAAGGCGTCGTGCGTGCTGGCGACAGAGGGCAGGGTCATGGGAAGGTGTCCGGCTGAGGAGTGCTCGCGTGAAGAAGGTGCCAGCGTCTCGACAGACGCGGCAAGGGCTCGATTCTCAAGCCATGCTGAAGGTTCCCAGGGGGATCTGCGGTACAGCGTGAGGACTGTCCGGTTGGCCCCGTCGATGTTGGAACGGGGAGGGTGGCTGACGCGCGGTCAGGCCGCCAGCGGGGGTCGCGCTCGTCGGGCGTGCGTGGCCAGGGCGGCAATGATCTGTGTGACGTCGTCGTCGCTTTGCGCGGCGCTCAGGCTGATGCGCACCAGGCTCAGGCCAGACGGCGTGGCGGGCGGAATCATCAGGTTGGTGTAGATGCCGGCGTCGAGCAGGCTTTGCCACAACGCCAGTGCCGCGTCGCGTGTGTCGAAGACGATCGCGGCCACCGGGCAAGGCGCTGCCGTGCCGAGCCGGTAGCCCATCTTGTTCAACTCGCCGTACACCCGTTCCGCATGGCGCCACAGCCGCGCACGCAGATCGTGGCCATGCAGCACCTTGCGCAGCGCCTGGTGGGTCGCGGCAATCACCGGTGGTGGTGGCGAGGCGGTGAAGATGTACGGCCGGCTGACCATGCGCATGAATTCGACCTCGGCATGACGGCCCAGGCAGAAGCCGCCGACGCCGCCCAGGCTCTTCGAGAAGGTGCCGACGATGAAATCGACCTCGTCGAGCAGGTCCTGCGCTTCGCAAAGGCCAAGTCCTCTCGGGCCGAACACACCGAAGGAGTGGGCCTCGTCGACCAGCAGCCAAGCACCGTGGCGCTTCTTGATCTCGACGATCTCGCGCAGTGGTGCGCGATCGCCAAGCGTGCTGTACAGGCTTTCGACGACGATCAGCGTGCGGCTGGCGGCCTCGCCCAGGCGCGCCAGGCGGCGATCGAGGTTTTCCAGGTCGTTGTGGCGAAAGCGGATCGTCGTCGCGTGACTGAGTCGGCAGCCATCGTGGATGCTGGCGTGGCTGTCGGCATCGACAAGCAGGGTGTCGCCCTCGCCAGCCAGGGCCGACAGCGTGCCGAGGTTGGCCTGGTAGCCGGTCGAGAAGACGATGGCCGTCGGCCAGCCGAATGCGCTGGCCAGCGAATGCTCCAGCGCCCGGTGGCCTGCGTAATTGCCGCTGGCCATGCGTGAGCCGGTGGTGCCGGTGCCCAGCGATTCGATCGCTGCGACCGCCGCAGCGCGGCAATCGGCGTCGTAGGTCAGGCCGAGGTAATTGTTGGTGCCGGCGAGGATCACCCGGCGGCCGTTGATCGTGGCTGAGGTGGCTGAATGCACGTCATCCATCGGCGTGGCGATCGGGGCCACCAGGCTGTTTTCAGCCAGGCTGGCTGCCAAGCCACGCTGAACAGAGAATTTGTCGAGCAGGCTCACGGGGCGCCGTGCTTCAGTTGGACGATGCCCGCACAGAGTTCATCGATGGTGCGCGCCTGGGCCATGGTCTCCACCGGGATCGACAGGTCGAGCCGGTCCTCTATTTCCATCACCAGGTCCATGACTTCGGCTGAATCCAGGTCAGCTTCTAGCGCCAGATCGGCGTCACCACGGATCCCGGCCGCATCAGGACGGATCACGCCCAGTGCTTCCCGGATGGTCGATTCGACCGACGCGCTTGTTTCACTCAAGGAGGGCGATTCCACTGCAGGGCTGGACAATGAATTCACGACGCAGCGCTCTCGGCCTCAAGGGCCGCACGTCGGGCCTGGCCGACGAAGCGACCACGGGACTCGCTGGGCTCCTCGGCGCTGCGGCGCTCGATGAATTCCTTGCGGGCCGTGCTGCGGGACAGCTTGCCCGACGAGGTTCGCGGCAGGGTGTGTGGCGGCACGAGTTCGATCAGGCAATGGATGCCGAACTCCACGTGGATGGCTTGCTGCACCCGCTCGGCCAGGCTGGCCAGTTTCCGCGAGTCGGCTTCCCGGCACTGCACGACCAGCACCGCGGTTTCGCTGCCGTCGTCATCGGTGATCGAGAACGCTGAGGCGTCGGTCGGGCGCACTTCCGGCTGCTGTTCAGCCAGATGTTCCAGATCCTGCGGCCAGATGTTGCGGCCCTTGATGATCATCAAATCCTTGGCGCGACCGGTGATGTACAGCGAGCCGTTCGCCTGGTAGCCGATGTCGCCGGTGTCCAGCCAGCCATCGGCCGACAGCACCTCGCGCGACGCCTCCGGATTGCCGAAGTAGCCTGACATCAAACTCGGGCCACGCAGGTGGATGCGGCCGCAGCGGCGCTCCGGCAGAGGCCGGCCACGCTCATCGCGAATCTCCATCTCGTACCCGGGCAGCGGTTGACCGCAGTTGATGAAGGCCTTGCCTTTCGCTGAAGTTCCGTCGGCCGCAGCCGGAATGGCTTCGCCGTGATGCGCCAACCGATCGATGTCGACCACATCGCTGCCGGCGCCGGTTTCGAGCGGCGCGAAGCTGACCGCCAGCGAGCATTCCGCCATCCCGTAGCAGGGCAGGAAGGCCGATTCATTGAACCCCGCCGACGCCAGCACCGTGGCGAACTCGTGCAGGGTTTCAGGGTGGATCATTTCAGCGCCGACGCCCGCCACGCGCCAAGCCGACAGGTCCAGCGCTTCGGTGTCTGTCGGCCGCAGGCGCCGTGCGCACAGCGTGTAGCCGAAGGGTGGGCTGAACGAGACCGTGCACCGGTTTATCGACATCAGCTTGAGCCAAAGTCGCGGACGCATCGCGAAATCGCGTGTCGGCAGGTAGTCGACCGAGCGCTGCGTGGCAACGCAGCCCAGCACGATGCCGACCAGACCCATGTCGTGGTAATACGGCAGCCAGGAGCAGAAACGATCTTCCGGCGTCAGCTGGAAGCCGTGATTGAAGATCACGTTCAGGTTGGCCATCACGGCCGACTGCGTGATCATCGTGCCACGCGGGAAGCGGGTGCTGCCCGAGGTGTATTGCAGATACGCCAGTTCGCTGGGCTCGGGTGGCCGCGGCGTGGTGTCCAGGGCGGGCAGCTCGGAGAAGTCCTGTGCGGTGCCGACCAGCGTCAGCGCCAGGCCTTCACTGGCCTCGCGCAGGAAGCCGACGAACTCCGGCGGCGCAAAAGCGGCCACGGCCTGACAGTCACGCACCAGCTGGCGCAAATGGCGGGTGTAGGCTTCACGCCCACCGAGGTGAACCGCAGCGGGCAGCGGCACAGGCACCAGCCCGGCGTACTGGCAGGCGTAAAACATCACCGCGAAGTCCGGATGTGTGTGGGCGACGAGCGCCAGCCGCTGACCGCGGCCCAGAGGTGCCAGGCGCCGCGCCATGTCGAGCGCAAGCGCGCGCAGTTCGCGGTAGGGCAGTGTGGCAATCAGTGCGCCACGGCCGTCGTAGTAATTGAAGCCGGAGTCTCCGCCAGCAGCGTAATCAAGCGCTGCAGCCAGGGTCGGGAAGTCCGCGCTGCGCAGTGCGATGCCGCTCGCGGTTGGGGTCACGCTGGCGTGGGAAGGTGCCGCAGAAATCACCGCAAGCACCTCTGACGGCCATCCTGGCCTCGCAAGTAATCTTTCAACCCTCACCCTTTCGTACTGCAAGCCATCAGCCAGTGGAAATGTAATTTGACCGCGTCCGCGATGCAATCAAACTGTCATGGTCGGCACAACATGTTGCGGAAACCGCCAACCTAGGCCACATGACAGTTGACTCAATGCTTCTATTTTGACCGATTGCCGTCGTTTTCACGCGGCGGTGGTGTCCAGAAACTCCGCGAGTTGTTCAAGCGTGGGGTAATCGAACAGGTCGGTGACCTGGACGCGCTGTGGAAACTCGCGCTCGATGGCTTCGTGGATGCGCGCCAATGTCAACGAATTGAGGTCTATTTCCAGCAAATTGGTTTGCGGCGTCAGTGGTCGGTCGATAATGAAACCCGCGCAGATTTGCTGCAGGCGTTGCGCCGTCGGGGTTCCGGTGCGTGTCTCGGCAACATTTCTTTGCGCCAGGAGGCGTTCAATTTCGGCTCGCGCCGCATCGAATTCACCCAGCTCGAATGCTTCGGCCAGCGCGTAACGCTGCAATTTTCCGCTGCTGGTCTTCGGGATTTGCCGCACGGGCACCACATGTGCCACTTCCAGACCGGTCTGCTGCAGGATCTTGCGCCGCAGTTCGATCACCTTGGGCAGGAAGTCGGCGATATCTCCCCGGTGAACGACGAAAAAGGCCAGCTCCTCGGTGTTGGCCACCGGGCCGCGCACACCGGCGGCGGCCACGCGGTTGGCTTCGATGTCAGCCACCTCGCCCGCAATGCGCTCCAGATCGTGCGGGTAGTGGTTCTGCCCGTTGATGATGACCAGATCTTTGGCCCGACCAGCGATGACCAGCTGTCCGTCCCAGATGAAGCCCAGATCGCCGGTGGAGAGCCAGCCATCGGCACCGATCAGCTCTGCGCTGCGAACCGGGTCTTGGTAATAACCTGTGGTGACATTGTCGCCTCGCATCAACACCAGCCCTAGCACACGGTCGCCAAGAGTCGTGCCGTGCTCGTCGACGATGCGCAGACCGATGCCCGGCAGCGGCGGCCCCACTTTGAGGAGTTCGGTCACCCGACCGCCTTGGAGTGCCTCCTGCCGCACCGTTTCACCGATGCGCAGACGCGTGGGGTCGACCACCACGGTTTCCATCGGGAGGCCACGGGGCGCGAAGGCCACAGCGAGGGTCGCTTCGGCGAGGCCGTAAACGGCAAACATGCTGTTCGCCTTAAGGCCGTGCGGCGCCATGGTCCGCATGAAGCGGCGGCAGACCTCGGCCGAGATCGGCTCTGCACCATTGAAGATCAACCGGATCGACGACAGGTCGAGGCCCTCTGGTGGCCGGTGTGCGTACTGCCTGAGGTAGTGCTGGAAGCCGAAGTTCGGGGAGCACAGAACGGTGCAGCGCCGCTGGCTGGCCAAGTCCAGCCACAGCAAGGGCCGTCGCGCGAACAGCTCGGTGCGCATGATCGCGTGGCTGACGCCCGCTGCGAGCAGCGTCAGGTGAAAACCGATCAGGCCCATATCGTGCGATAGCGGCATCCAGCTGATCACCGAATCGCGATCGGTGTAGCCCGCTCCCTCGATGATCGATGCAATGTTTGTCGTGAGATTGCGGTGCGTCAGCATCACGCCCTTGGGATCGCCAGTCGAGCCCGACGAGTACTGGATGAACGCAAGGTCCGACGCAGCGGGCTGTACTGGCACGCCGGGCTCGCCGGTGATATCGAGGCTGCCCACGATCAAGGTGCGCGAGTGCAGACGCTCGCCCTCTGCCGCCAGACGGTGCGTGGTCACAAAGGTGTCGAAGCGCGCCAGGGTTGGCGAGTCGATGCACACCAGGCTGCCCTCAAGTTGGGCGAACACGCGCAGCAGCTTGCGCCAGTGTTCATCGGCTGCGCCCGGTGCCAGCGGCACCGCCACGATGCCGCCGAGCATGCAAGCCCAAAATGTTTCCACGAAGCGTTCGTTGTCGGCGATGAAAAGGATCAACGTGTCGCCGGGCTTCATGCCACGGCGTTGGAGCGCACCCAGGGCACCCGTGGCGCGCTGGCGCAGCCGGCGAAAGCTCATCGTGCGCTGTTCGTTTTCGCCTTCGATGAAGGTGATCTGTCGATCCCCGCGCACGTTGGCCGGAAGGATCGCATTGAGTGTTTCGAAGGACGGCATGGAGGTCGGTTTTCAGCGCGCCGCAAGACGCATATGGAGGTCATGACGCGAACGCAGGTTGACCTGGAATTCTGCCGCGGGTGGAACGGTGCCGTCGTAGTGCAAGCGGAAGCGATCGGCCACCATGCTGAGGTGCATCGTCATCTCGGCCATCGCAAACGTGGCGCCGATGCAATACCGCGGCCCGGCGGAAAACGGCAGGTAGGCAAAGCGATGGCGGGCATCGACCGCAGCGGGCTCGAAGCGCAGCGGATCGAAGGCCTCGGGCCGATCCCAGTGTGCGGTCTGTCGGTGCAGCAGATAGGGGCAAATGAACACATCGGTGCCTGCCGGCACGTGGAAGCCGCCCAGCACGTCATCACCCAAGGCGCGACGCGTGAACAGCCAGCCAGGGGGGTACAGGCGCAAGGCCTCTTGCAGCACCTGCTCGACATAGGGATGGGTGGCGGAGGACTCCTCCTCGGCCATCGACGCTTGCACCGGAGCGGCAATCGCTGCCTGCAGCCGGGCCTCGACCTCGGGGTTCTGCGACAGCAGGTACCAGGTCCAGTTGAGCGCGCTGGCGGTCGTCTCGTGGCCGGCCACGATCAGCGTCATCAGCTCGTCGAGCAGCGCGCGATCGGGCATCGCTTCGCCGCTGTCGCGGTCGCGCACCTCCATCAGCGTCGACAGCAGGTCCATCTCAATGCGTTGTTCCTTGCGGCGGGCGGCGATCATGTCCAGCACATGACGTGTCATGGCCCGAAATTTCGCGGCAAACGGCAGGTCGCGCCGCGTCTCGCTGGTCAGCAGCTCGAAGGGGTTGCCGCCCTGGGCGTCGATCAGGCGATCGAGGTCGGTGCCGAACAAGGCGCGCAGCACGATGGTCAGCGCAAGTTCGCTCAGATCGCGCGTCAGGTTGACCGGCTCGCCGCGCGCGGCGTGGCTGCTCCAGCGTTCGATCAGCTCGACGTTGGCGCAGTGCATCAGCGCGGAGAAGCTGCGGATCACCTGGCTGTGGAAGGCCGGCTGCACCAAACGGCGTTGCCGCGACCACAACTCGCCCTCGCTGGCCATCAACCCGTTGCCCAGCAGCACGCGCACGCGTTCGATGCCGATGCCCTTGATGTAGTTGCTGCGGTGGGTCTGCAACACGCGACGGATGTCATCGGCGTTCAGGATCACCAGGCTGTCGTTGCTGCGGCTTTGCGAGGCCAGCCGAAAGGTGTCGCCATAGCGCTGCGACAGGTCCAGCAACAGGCTTGCGCTTTCGTCGTTGGCGTCAAGGTCGTGGCGCTGTGGTGGGCCGGGGGCCAGCACTTCCTGAACCATAATCATTTTCTGTTTCGAGCCGCAAATTGTGTCATGCGCACGACGTGCGTCCCTGCCATGACTGTGTCGGTGCTGATCACCTCCGAGTTCGCGTTGTCGCCCCCGCTCGAAGCGCAGTGGCTGACGGGTCTGCCGCCGGCGCGAAGCACGCAAATCAGCGCGTGGCCCGATGTTCAGGCGCGCCATCGCTCACTGATCGGCAGTCGCTTGCTGGCTCACGGGCTGCATCGGCGGGGTTTTTCGGGCGACGTGCTGGCCACGCTGCGTTACCCCCCGCAATCCCGACCGACGCTGGCGTTGCCGGTCGATTTCAGCCTGTCGCATTGCGAAGGGCGCATCGTCTGCGCGCTGTCGACGCAGGGCGCGGTCGGCATCGATGTCGAAGCGCTCGGGGGCCTGATCGCCGACGACTTCCGGCTGTACCTCAGCGCCACCGAGCGACTCTGGGCCAGCCGCAGTTCGCGACGCTTCTATTCAGTGTGGACCCGCAAGGAAGCGGTGGCCAAGGCGGCCAGCGAGCGGGGTCTGCGCGACGTGGCACGCGTCGACACCACACGCGGTGATCAACTCGCCACCTTTGACGGGCGCGTGTGGCACACCGCCAACGTACCCGTGGGCCGGCACCATGTGGCCCATCTTGCGCTGGCTGAGGCGCCGTGCGAGCTGAATTTTCATCGCCTGGCAAGAGCGGTGCTGGAACGCGACACCTGGGCCGTGCAGGCCGATGCGGCGCATTGACGGTGCGTTAAGCTCCCGTGATCAGTACGATTTTGTGAAATTCGCAACGTGACCAGATCCCATCGCGCGATCATTCTGAGTGCCGGACAAGGCAGTCGCCTGTTGCCACTGACTCAGCAACTGCCCAAGTGCCTGATCGATCTGGCCGGCCGCAGCATGCTGGAGTGGCAGTTGCGCGCGCTGGACCAGATGGGTGTCGCCGAGGCCGTGATCGTGACCGGCTTCCACCCCGAATTGGTCGAGGCCGAACTGAAGCGGGTGGTGCTGACGCAGCTGCACGTGCGCACGCTCTACAACCCGTTCTACAAGCTGGCCGACAACCTCGCGAGCTGCTGGATGGTGCGTGCCGAGTTGAGCGGCCCGTGTCTGATCTTGAACGGCGACACGCTGTTCGAGCCGGCGATCGCAGGCCGGCTGTTGGCCGCCCCGAGCGCGCCGATCACCGTCACCATCGACCGCAAGGCAGATTACGACACCGATGACATGAAGGTCGAGACCGACGGCGATCGCCTGCGCGCGATCGGCAAGGCGCTCACCGCTGACCGTGTCAATGGCGAATCGATCGGTTTCCTGCGCTTTGATGCCGAGGGTGCCGCGCTGTTCGTCGCTGAACTCGAACGCACCATGCGCACTCCCGAGGGTCCGGGCCTGTGGTATCTGTCGGCGATCCATCGCCTGGCCAATGCCGGTGCTGATGTGCGCGTGGCCTCGATCGAAGGACTGCAGTGGGGGGAGCTCGACTTCCCCGCCGACCTGGTTCAGGTGCGGGCCCTGGCCGCGACCTGGAATGTCGAGAACCAGGTTGCCTCGGCCACCGCCTGACCATCACATCGTGATCGTTGCGACCTCGGTCACATCGGCCAGGGTCGCGACTCAACGGTCTGCCAGTTCGCGCACCAAATCCAGGTCTGCAGGCTTGTCCACATCGATGGCGGCTTGTCCATTGCGCAGCGTCACGATCGCCAACCGCGCACCACCCGCCAGGGCGCCCAGTCGCGCGGTGGCGGCCGACAGCGTCAGCTGGCCCAGGCGGTAGCGCAGCGCGAACAGCCAGCCCAGGCGCTGCATCATCCGCAGCGGTTCCTTGCGATGGCGCTCCAGTTCGCGCCACAGCTCAATCACCCCCGCGGCCGCCGGCCGTGACATCAGGAACAGGTTGCAGCCCGAGAAATCACCGTCGGCAAAGCGCAGCCAGGTGCGACGTGTGTGCGGCGCGGCCGCCTCCACGGCGGCGCGCCTGGCCAGTGCGGCGGTGACGTCGGCGTCGGCAGGGCAGGCGGCCAGGAATTCCGTCAGCCAGGCCGTTCGCAGCAAGGCGTGGTCGGCGGTCGTCACCAGCAGCGGGACGCCCAGGTCGGCGAGGGCCATGGCCACGGTAGCGCTGGGGCCCGAGGCGGTGCCCATCGTCGACAGCGGTTTGCCGAGCACCGCGGGCTGCAGCCCCGGCAGGTCGTTCAGCAACTCCGGCCGCTCGATCGCGACGACGATCCGTGTGACCTGCGGCAGCGCGGCGATGGCTGTCACCACCCGTTCGATCATCGTGCGGCCACCGACCTCGATCAGCGCCTTGTGGCTGACGCCGGCGTAGGCCGCCAGCGGATCGCCGCCACTGCGGGTGCCGGCCAACACCAACGCGGTCAGCGGTGTCACGGCGCGAGCAGCTTGTCGTAGACGCGGTAGGTCTTGTAGGGCTTGGCCCCCAGCGATTCGATGACGTGTCGCATCGGCCGGTTGTCCTCGAGGATCCACGACAGCTCGACCCGGCGCACGCCCTTCGCGCGCAAGCCCTTGCGCAGCGAATCGATGATCAGGAACGGCGCCAGCCCGCCAGCCATGCTGCCGCTGAAGCTGCGCCGGATGCCCATCAGCGGCACCCGCGCGGTGCGCGCGCCGCCCCTCAGCCGCCACAGCAGCTTCAGCCAGTTGAAGGGCAGCAGGCGGCCGTTGAAATCGGCGACCAACTCGTTGAGGTTGGGCAATGCAATGCCGAAGCCCACCGCCTCGCCGTTCATCTCGACGATCGCGACGCAGGTCGGGTCGATCAGCATCTTCAGGCTCTTGGCCATGTGCGCGATCTCGGCCTGCGTGAAGGCGATGAAGCCCCAGTTCTGCGACCAGGCATCGTTGAAGATTGCGGTGACGGTGTCGAACTCTTCCAGGTAGCGCTTCTTGTCGAGGTGGCGCACCGTCAATGCTTGCGCGGTGCGGCTGTCGATCTTGCGGCGGGCGGCGCGCGGCAGCTCGTGGTCCATGTCGTACATGTAGGCGATCAGGTCCTTCGCCTTGGCGTAGCCGAGAGCTTCGATGCGCGCTGCGGCGTAGCTGGGGTCATGGCCCATCAGCATCACCGGCGGGGTGTCGAAGCCATCGACCAGCAACCCGGTCTCTTCATTGATCGACAGGTTGAACGGCCCCAGAATGCGCTGCTTGCCGCGTGCGCGCAGCCAACCCTCGGCCGCGGCGAACAGCGCGGCGAACACCTCGCCATCGTCCTCGGCGGCGATCATGCCGAAGTGACCGACTTCGGGATCGGTGATCAGCCGGTCGATCTGCGCGCTGATGCGCCCGACGTCGCGTCCGTCCCGGCGCGCCAGCCAGAACTGCGTCTCGGCATGCTGGAAATAAGGATTCTTGGCGGGCGACAACGCCTCCTGCCGTTCCAGTACCAGCGGCGCGACGAAGGCCGGATCCTTGGCGTAGAGCCGCGAAGGCAAGGTGATGAAACGGTCCAGTTCCGCTGGCGTGTTGACTGGGATGACCTCGATCGGATTCGTCATGAGTTTCATGGGCGTTCGCAGGCCCGCAGGCGCCACAGGCCGATCGAGATGAACAGCAGCGGTGCTGCCAGCGCGGTGACCGGTGGCGGAAGCTGACCACTGGCTCCCAGCGAGGCCACGATGCCGTCGAACAGCAAGAAGCCCAGGCCCAGCGACAAGGCGATCAGCATGGCGCTCCCGCCACCACCACCACGTGTGAGCGTGGCGGCCGTCGGCAGTGCCAGCAGCAGCATGATGAACACCACAAGCGGCGCTGCGAAGGATCGGTACAAAGCGGTTTGGTAGTAGCTCAGGGGTTGTGATCCGACGCGCGACCCCACGATCACATCGGCCAGCATGATAGTGGACAGGTAGGGCCGGGCCACGCCCAGGCGCAGCACCTCTTCGGGATGCAGATTGGTCTGCCAGACCAGTGCATCGTCATGGATGCGCCGCACGCCGGTGGGCTCGACGCGCAGCTCGGTCACGTCCTCCAGTTGCCAGACCCGACCATCCCAGTGCGCGCGGGTGGCTTGCAGGCGCGAGGTCAGCAGACCCGCCTCGCTCGCGTAGACCCGGATGCCTTTCAACTGCAAGCCGTCCGGGCTGATGGTGTCGATCGACACCAGGCCGCCACGGGTGTGCGCCCACAGTGATTTCGTCACTTCTTCGGCGGGTGTGCTGGCGTTCCACCACTGCTTCAGCGCGATCTCGGCGCGTGGCAGGATCAGTTGCACCAGGGCCACCTGCAGCAGCGTGAACACCAACAACACGGGCAGCAGGTAGGCCAGCATGCGGGTGAAGCTGACGCCGCAGGCGCGCATCGCGGAGATCTCGAGCGTGCGTGCCATCGCGTTCAACGAGGTCATCGTGCCCAGCAGCACCGCCACCGGCAGCGCGAGTCCCAGTTCGGCCGGCAGGCGCAGCAGGGCGTAATAGAGCAGGCCGCCCAGGCCTTGCCCGCGCTCGAAGATGTCTGTGGTCACGTCCAGCAGTTCGAGCAGCTGCATCATCGCCGTCAGCACCGCGAGCAGCGCGAGGATCTGCATCCCGACGCGGCGGCACAGGTAGGCCGGAAGCGTCCCGATCATGGGGTTGTCCTCGGTGCGATGTCGGGCGACCGCGCGGTGCTCACGACGCACTCGCGGCGCCGCGGCGGGTGCGCGTCCGGGTCCGGTCGATCAGCCCTTCGATGGCCATCACGGCGCGCAGCACCGGGTTGTCGCCCGGCCAGGCCAGGCTGCAGCGGAAGATCCACACACTCAGCACGGCAAACACGATGAACGGCGTCCATACCGCAGCGGCAGGTGGCAGGCGACCCGATTGGCCCAGGCTGCCACCGAGTTGCAACGCGTGATCCAGCCCCAGCAGCGCCACCGTGGCAAACACCACCCCGGGCGTGCGACGGCCCCGTTTCGATGCCATGCCCAGCGGCAAGGCCAGCAGCGGCAGGAACGGGAAGATCAGGGCCCGCGCCAGACGGCTGTGGAACTCGGCCGCGGGCTTGGTCTGGTAGCCGTTCTGGTGCATGTCTTGCCACAGCTCGGGCAGTGTCAGCTCCCGCACCGATCCGCCGCGCTCGGCGAGCGGCTCTGCCTTCGGCGAGAAATCGCGGTCGGTGGTGCCGTGGACGAAGCGAGACAGCGAGATCGCTGCGCTGCCCGCCGTCGGGCCGTCGCTCACCCGCAAAACCAACCCGTCTTCGAAACGCATCCGCAGTCCGTCGGGGGTGGGCACCAGCCGGCCGCGTGCGGCGGTCAAGATGTCTTCGCCGTGCGTGCCGCGCCGCTCCATGAAAACGCCGTGCAGGCTCTTGCCATCGGGTTCGATCACATCGGCGGTGAAGGTGACGCCATGCCCGATGTCAACGAAACGGTTTTCCTCGACCCGCGAATCCCAGCCGGTCTGCAGCACCCGGTTCACCACCACGTTGTAGCCGTAGCGCGCCAGCGGTTGCAGCTGGCCGTACAGGTAGAGGCTGAACATCGACAGCAGCACCGCCAGCACGAAATAGGGTGCGGTGACTCGGGCGATCGACCGGCCGGTGACCAGCATCACATCGAGCTCGTTGTCGTCACACATGCGGGCGGCGGCCATGAAGATCGACGCGGTGAACGCCATCGGCAGCGCGAGGCCGAGGTAGTGCGGCACCAGCGTGGCGGCCATCACCAGCACGACCGACGGCGGCGCGCCAGCGGATGCCGCCAGATCGAACAGCCGCAGCAGCCGTTCGAGCAGCTGTGCCAGCAGCAGCGCCACCAGCGCGAGCGCCAACGGACCGGCGATCAGGCGCAGCGCGTAGCGGTCGAGTCGGTCGAAAGCGAACCAGGGGCGCAAAGTCTCAGCCCGTGCAGCGCAGCCAGGTGGCGCGCAACTGCGCCAGCAAGGCCTCGCTCGTGGCGGCATCGGGCGACACCGCGGCATCGAGCGCCGGCACACCGGGCCAGCCCGCGTCGCGGAACTCGGTGCTGCCGAACTGGCGCGAACCTTCGTAGCGCGGGATCACGTGAAAGTGCACGTCCGGGTCGACCATCATCAGCATCAGGTAGTTGATCCGCTCATAGGCCACCACCTCGCGCAGCGTGGCCTCGATGCGGCGCACGACCTCACGCATCTCGGCATAGGCCTGCGGACTCACATCGGCAAACGCCCGCACCGGGTCGCGGCAGATCAGCACCAGCGAACCGAGCGTCGGCTGCTTCGGGCGCAGCAGCACGGTCCAGTGGTCCGTTTGCGCGAGTCGCGATGCAGGGTCGCTGAACTTGGTCTCGGTGGCCGTCTTGGGTGCAGCATCAGCCATGGTCGGTCAGGTCTTTCTTCAAGCGACGCGATTATCGCCTGCGGCCTTTCAGTGCCTGCGCGGAAGGCACAGTTGATAGACGCTGTCGGTCACGAAGGCGTGCGCCTCGATCGACCACCGCCTTACGGTGACTTCCATCCAGCGATCGGCTGTGTCGCCGATCAGCTGCAGGCGGTGCCAGCGCGCGCCCTGATCCTGCGGGTTTGGCAGTGCGGTGGACGAGGGCACACAGAGGCTGGGGATCGCCTCATGCGGCCCGGGGATCGTGTCGAGCCGGGCGCCCCGCGCGTGTCCGTGCAACACCAGTTCAGCGCCAGTGCGTCGCAGCACCGCGCGCAGCTCGGCGCCATCGGCCAACGCCTTGCGCCAGCCGATCGCACCGGCCGCCGCCGGGTGGTGCAGCATCACGATGCGCAACTGCCCCGCTGCGCCTTCGGTGCTGAGGATGTGTTCCAGGCGCGTCAATTGCGTTGCACCCAGTCGGCCGCGTGCCAGCAACGGCGCGGTCGGCAGCGCCGAATTGAGGCCGATCAGCGAGACCTCGCCGACGCGATGCACGAACGGCCAGCCCTCTTGCAGCCGCGTCCAGGCGCTCCACAGACCGAGGCCTTCAGAGGGTGGCACTGCCACCAGCGCGTCGTGGTTGCCAGGCACCAGGCTGATGCGCTCGGCTGGTGCCAGCGCTGCGAGCCAGTCGGCCGCTTGCCGAAATTCACCAGGCAGCGAGAAGTTGGTGATGTCGCCGGTGACCAGCACCTGGTCGATCGCATGGGCGCGCACATCCTGCGCCAGCGCGGCGAGGACCTCACCGCTTTGCACCGCATGCCGCCGCCGCCAGGACCAGACGCTCAGCTGCCGTTTCGACAGGCGCTGGCCAATGGACAGGTGCGGCTCGAAGGGCAGGTGCAGGTCGGAGATGTGGGCGAACGTCAAGTCGCTCATCGATAATGAGCCGCTGTTGTTTTGACTTGCCGATTCACTGTATTGATGACCGCGCCTTGGGAATCCACCCTCCGATGATGCCAAAAGAATTTTCGCCACCGGGCAGCGGGCTCGGCTCTTGAGCGCCGCGCCCACGCTCGCCCGCCGCACGGCCGGCATGGTTGTCGGTGACTCGCCGTTGCGCTTGTGGGGACTCACGTCGACACAGCGGCTGCGGCGTCAATTGGTACGCGCCAACGCAACAGTGGACACCTCCGAGGCGCAACGGCTGGTGCTGCTGCGTGCCGACTGGGTCTACGACGATGCTTTCGTGCGCAGCCTCGCTGCGGCCGATGAGGATCTGGCCCTGACAGCGCCGGATGGTGGTGTGATCGCGCTGGGGCTGTCGGCCGCAACCGCGTCCGCAACCGACGCACCTGCGCTGTTGGCCGACCGGCGAGCACCATCCGGCGCCCGCCTTGTGATGCCGGAGCAGCTGGCCGATGGCTACAACGATGTGCTGCGCAAGCGCGAGTCGCCGTACCTGACGCCGCTCGTCGCCGCTGACCTGCCGACAATCGAGAAACGCATCTTCGCGGGCTCCTACAAGGGTGTCACCGACGTCGTCACGCTCTACGCCTGGCCGGCCCCTGCGCGCGCGGTGACGCGTTGGTGCGCCAACAACGGCATCTCGCCGAACCAGGTCACCTCGGCCAGCTTGTTGCTGGTGTTTGCGGCCATGGCGCTGTTCTGGACCGGCCACTATGGCTGGGGCATGGTCGCAGCCTGGGGCATGACCTTCCTCGACACCGTAGACGGCAAACTCGCCCGGGTGACATTGACCTCGACCCGTTGGGGCAATGTGTTCGACCACTCGATCGACCTGATCCATCCGCCGTTTTGGTGGTGGGCCTGGATCGTCGGTTTGCCTGCCGCAGGTTTCAGCCTGCCGCAGGCGAGTCTGGTGCTGACGGTCATCGTTGCCGGCTACGTGCTGCAGCGCATGGAGGAAGGCATCTTCATGGCCTGGTTCAAGATGGACATGCATGTCTGGCAGCGTTTCGACAGCTGGCTGCGCCTGTACACCGCGCGGCGCAATCCGAACCTGCTGATCCTCAGCGCCTCCTTGTTCGTCGGTCGCCCTGAGCTCGGCATCGTCGTCGTCGCGTGGTGGACGGCGCTGTGTTTGGTGGTCCATGCGCTGCGCATCGTGCAGGCGGCGTGGGCGCGGCGGCGCGGACCGCTGCGGTCGTGGCTGGCGGCGTGAACGACGACCCGCTGCGCTGCATCCTCACCGAGGAACTGCGGCGCGAGCTGCCACCGGCGGTGGCCACGCTGGCCGCGCAGCTTGCAGCACGCGCCCACGGTGCGGTGGCCGCGGTGCTGTTCTACGGTTCAAACCTGCGCGACGCGCGACTCGACGGCGTGCTCGATTTCTACGTGCTGCTCGACCGCGTCGGCGCCTGGCCGGGCTCCCGACTCGCCGCGTTGGCTAACCGGCTGTTGCCTCCGAATGTCGGCTACATCGAGGCCACGGTGGATGGACAAGCGCTGCGTGCGAAGTACGCGTTGATCAGCGTCGCACAGTTTCACCGCGGCGTGTCACCCACAGCGCTCGACACCACCTTGTGGGCGCGCTTCTCGCAGCCCTGTTGCTGCGCCTGGGCGCGCAGCGACGCCGATCGCGAGGCCGCGACCGATGCGGTGCAGCAGGCGGTGATCACCGCCGCGGGTTGGTCGGCCGAACTGGGCCCTGCACGCGGTGATGCGCTGGCGTACTGGCGGGCCTTGTTTGCCCACACCTATGCCGCCGAGCTGCGGGTCGAAAAAAGTGTGCGTGGCGACGACCTGGTCGCGCGGGATGCCGAGCGCTATGCGCGCCTGTTGCCTGCGGCTTGGAATGCAGCGGGGGTCGCCTTCGAATGCACCGTTGAGGGTCAACTCGCGCCGCGTCTGTCGGCGTCCGCGCGTGCCGCCGCCGCACGCCGCTGGACCGTGCGGCGTCGGCTGGGCAAGCCGCTGAACATCGCGCGGTTGTTGAAGGCCGCATTCACCTTTGATGGCGCGATGGACTACGCGCTGTGGAAAGTGGAGCGCCATTCAGGCGTCCGGCCCGAGGTCACGGACTGGCAGCGGCGCCACCCCTTGCTGGCCGCACCGGGTCTGTACTGGCGCTTGCGCAAGTTGAATGTGTTGCGCTGACGCGAACCAGGGATAGGCGAGAGTGCGTCAGTCCTTGAACCTCGCCGGCCTGCGTCAGATCTTTGGATTCGGGGGCATCCCCAAAAAGCTGCACAGGCGTTCGAAGCGTCTGATGAACCAAAGCGCGGGCGTGTTCTGCACGTAATAGGTCAACATGATGGACAGCCGCTCGCCATCGGCTGGGGTCGTCGTCTCGGCGCTGTGCCAGCTCTCTTCCATCTGTACCGGAAACGCATAGCCACTGGCGGGCAGAAACTGCATCTTGCGGGTGCGCAGGGCAGCGTCACCGCTCGGGCCTTCATGGAAGACGGTACCGAGGTGTTTCTGCGATTCATCCCGAGGCAGATAGAACTGCACGGTGATGGCTTTCTTCGGCACATCGGCGTGGATACCGATGCGGTAGCCGGGCAGGTCACGCACGATGATCGGGATGGGATAGAACTTCAGCCGGTCGATCGAGCAGCCGAACCGCCTTTCCAGGGCGCGCTGGAATTTGCGCTTAAACGCATCCTCCAGCGCCTGCGACATCAGCAGGCGCGCCAGCGGCGACCAGCGAGCGCGCAGTGCAGTCGGCAAGAACCACAGCTGCTCGGGATAAAGGTAGAGACGCAAACGGGTGCTGCGTCCATCGGGCTGAATCGCATCCCGGTGGCGCAATTCATGGAAATACGTTGTCGTAGGAACGCTATCGAGCAGTTGCCGATAGAAGGCGGGGGGAAACAAATCACGCAAGCTGATGTGGTCGCAGGGCTGTGACTCGTTGGGCGCTCGATCAATGGCCGCGATGAAACCCTGTTCATCCAGCTGGATGGGTGACGCGTCCAGGGGGATCGCGGTCTGCTCAGGCATGTGAGGGCGCTCCAGAGGTCATGCGATGGGTCAACAGCAGCATCGGTGCTGGCCGAGAAACTGAAAGGAAAGCGAATGTTACGGAATCGTCAGGGCGGTGACAACGGGAGTCCGCTTGAACCTGCACCGAGGAAGTGCACTGCTTCGCGCTGTGCCTGAGCCTTCATCCCGGCAACCAGCCCGCCGCGCGGTACCACGCCACCGCGTCGGCAAAGCCGCGATCCAGATCGAACTGCGCCGCCCAACCGGCAGGCTGCGCCAGCTCGGCTGGTGCGACGCCCCAGTCGGGATGCCGCAGTTCGCGCAGTTTTTGGGAGCTGAGCATGCTGGCCGAGCCGAGCGCTCGCGCGAGGTCGCCAAGCAGCGCGACGCCGCCGAGCAGGCTCTGAGGCGCGGTCACGAACCGGGGCGCTGGATTGCCAACGGCACGCGCCGCCGCGCCGAGCAGTTCGTCCCAGTGGTAGCCTGCAGACCGACCGTCGGCGGCCGTCAGCACCTCGCCACGAGGCTGCGCCGCTGTCAGCGCGAGGATCAGGCTCGTCAGGTCCTGCACGTGGATCATCGCCACGACGGCGTCGCGGGCCCCGAGCAAAGGCACCCAACGGTTGCGGGCGAGTTGAAAGAAGCGCAAGGTCTCGCGGTCGCCCGGTCCGTAAACGGCCGGTGGACGCAGTACCGTCGCCTGGGGGCCAAGTTCGTCGAGTACCGCCTCCTCCCCAGCACGCTTGCTGGCCGCGTAGTCGGAGAGCGAGGGCTCTCGCGCTGCCAGGCTGGACAGATGCACGAAATGCGCTTGGGGCGCGAGTCGCTTCGCAGTGCGAGCGAGCGATGCGGCCGCATCGCAATTGATGTCAAAGAAGTCGCTGCGTCGCGCGGCCTTGATCAGCCCGGCGACGTGGATCACTGCATCAGCTCCCTCGACCAATCGCGAAAGCGCAGCCGCATCACTCAGTGAGCCCAATACAACTTGGGGCCGCAGATCGCGCCACCTTGGTTCATCCCATTCACGGCGCAGGAGCAATCGCGTTTGCCAGCTCGCTGTTGCCAAAGCCGTGACGAGATGCCGACCAATGAAACCGCTTGCGCCAGTGATGGCGACCAATGGGCGCCTCAGACCCATCGAAAAATCCAGCCTAATCGATCCATTTGAGGATTTTTATCGTGGCATGGAGGTCTTCGGGCATCACCGAGATTCTCCTTCGAGGCATCGCCAGCTCGATGAGCATCTTGAATCAAGGGGCAGACGACCCCCTCCAATGCTCATTC
>JANXTP010000248.1 GCA_025352345.1 Burkholderiales bacterium
ACGCCGACCGCCGACCACGGGTTGCCCATCAGGTAGTTCTGATCGACGAGGAAGCCGTACAGGTTTTTGAGGATCGTGACCGCATGCCGCTGGGTGGACGCCGACAGCGGCCCTTCGAACGGCCGCCACAGCGGCGACCACCGCTCGCGACCGCGGTCCCCACCCAGCGGCATGCGGTCACGATCCTCAAAAACCTGTACGGCTTCCTCGTCGATCAGAACTACCTGATGGGCAACCCGTGGTCGGCGGTCGGCGTGCCGCGGACCTCGGGACCGAAGGTCAATGCGGGGCGGAGCTTCAGCCTGGCGCAGTGGGGGTTCATCGAAGCGCAACTGAAGATGCTGCAAGCGAGCTCGGCGAACCAGCGGCTGACCTTCGGGCTGCACCTGCTTTACGCAACCGGCTTGCGGCTGTCGGAGGTGGTGGCGGCCACGGTCGACGACATGCAGTGGGTCGAGTACCCCGCGGATGCGTCGGACGATCAGGCAATGCAGGGCTGGTTGCTGCGCGTGATCGGCAAGGGCCAGAAAGAGCGCGAGGTGCCAGTGCCCATTGACGTGGTCGGCGAGCTCGCAAGGTACCTCGTGTCGCGCGGGCTCGACCCGGACCCCGAAGACATCGGCAACCAGGGGGCGCATCTGCTGGGCAAGGCCAGCGACGCCGCCGAGCGTGCGCCGGGCCTAAATGGCCGGCTCCAGCCAGGTGAGCGGCTGGACCCCCGCGAGGGCCTCGCGGCGACGACCTTCTACGACCAGACCAAGGCGTTCTTCACCCACTGCGCCGGTGTGCTGCGAGGGCAGGGCGATGCGAAGGGAGCCGAGCGCCTGGCCAAGGCCAGCACGCATTGGATGCGGCACTCGCATGCCAGCCACGCGATCGCCGGCGGAATGCCCATCGAGATCGCGCAGCAGAATCTCGGGCATGCGTCGCTGGCGACGACGACAGTCTATGTGACAACCGAGCACAAGCGGCGCATGAAGGCGGTCGAGAGTTTCTGGAAGAGTTAGGGCACGGCCGAGTATTGCGGCGACCGCCTCTTGAGACACTTCGCCCAGTCCAGACCGGCCCGCCGCCGCAACCCGTGACAGGCAGCGGATGAGCAAAGCGGCGAAAATCCCCCTTCAAAACTGGCATTGCGTAACGTTACGATAACAAGTATTGTTACGATTCCGTCAACGCACATCTGGTGAAAACATGGCCCGACCGGACGCAGTCACGTACGAGCAGGTCGAGTTGGCCTGCGCGCAACTCAAAGCCGAGGGCATCGAACCGTCGGTGCGCCTCGTGGTGCAGCGGGTCGGTGGTAGCAACACGACCGTGCTCGAGCACGTGAAGCGATGGAAAGCGTCCAACCCCAAAACGGCGCCAGTCCGCAGCGACGAGCTGCCGATCGACGTGATGGGCAGCCTGCAAGCCATGCGCGATCGCGCCGAAGCGACGGGCGAAGCCAAGTTCGCTGCTCGCCTTAAGGAGGCCGAGGATGAGCGCAACGACGTCGTGAAGGAGAACAAGCAGTTGCAGGCGCAGAACGCGGGGCTTCAGGTGGAAGTCTCGGAGCTGGCCACCGAGCGCGACACGCTCAAAGGTCAGGTGCAAAGCCATGAGCTCGAGTTGCAGACGCTGCGCGAGCAGCTCAAGCGTGAGCAGGAGTCCGCGCAAGCCGCTCGCGTCGAGCTCGCGAAGGCGCAGCTCAAGGTCGAAGCGGCCGACAGTCGCGTTGCCGAAGCGCAGCAGCGCGAAACGAAGGCGCTTGCCGACGTGAGCCGCGTGTCAGCTGCGCTGGATGCCGAGCGAACTGGGCGCGCCGGCGCCGCCAACCGCGCGGCTGTGGCCGAATCGCAGCTCGCATCGACAGCCACCTCGCTTCAGGCCGGGCAAGCGCGCGTGCAGGAGCTGCAGACTGCGGTCAAGGAGCACGACGCGATCGTGGCACGGGTGGCGGGAGCCGAGGCGATGGCGACCCAATTGCGGTCGACTGTCGAGATGCTGCGCGAGCTGCTCCAGGCAGCCGAGGAGCGCAGCGGGCGCGCCGTAGCTCAGCTCTCACCCTCAGGTCAACCCGGTACGGGTGAGAAGTAGTCCAGGGGCAACGCCTGAAGGCCGTATGCCGCTTCCGCGCCATCAGCGTCGGATGGGCGTCGGGTAAACGCTTTCCGCTATGGGGAGTTCTGCATAGCGACCCACTGCTGACGTAGAACCGATGGATCTGGCCGCCGCAAACCGGCCATCGATGGGCAGTTTTATGTACTCCAGCGGCGACATCACCGGCTGCGTGGTGCCGTCGCGCCAAGGCATTTTCAGCTTCAGCACCATATGCCCAGCGCCGTTGCATTGGATCCGCTCGATGGCCAGCGCCAGGCGGGTAATGCAGCGACGATTATTTGCGCGAAAAATGGCGCGATCGCGTTGGCCGCGGGCTGCAATGGATGCCGTCCGAGCGCGTCGAAACACTGTTCGACGCCGGCCAACGAAGCGGTGTCGAACTTGCGTGGCAAAGATAGTCGCCATGCGGCGGTGGACAATCGTCGCATGGCCTCGATCTCAAGTCGCAATCTCGTCGACGCGGTGCTGCGCGTCGAGCGCATGAGCTTCCAGGATCGCGAGCGGCTTGCCGAAGAAGTCCACGCGCGCCAGCCCAACCTGTTCTTGTCGGTGCTTGTCCTGCAGCGGTATGGGGCCACCCCTGAGCAAATTGAGGTGGTGCTGAATCTGCTGCTCGTCTTCTATGAGGCGATGAAGAGCGGCGGCAGAAGCTGGCCGGTCATCTCCGAAGA
>JANXTP010000263.1 GCA_025352345.1 Burkholderiales bacterium
GTGGTCGGCTGGGGCGTCGGCGGCATCGAGGCCGAGGCCGGCATGCTGGGCCAGCCGGTGTACTTTCTGACGCCCGACGTGGTCGGCTTCGAGCTGACCGGGCGGCTGCGTGAAGGCGTCACGGCCACCGATCTGGTGCTCACTGTCACCGAAATCTTGCGCAAGGCCAAGGTGGTTGGCAAGTTCGTCGAGTTCTTCGGTGAGGGCACGGCCAGCCTCGCGCTGCCCGACCGCGCGACCATCGCCAACATGGCGCCGGAGTACGGCGCGACGATGGGCTTCTTTCCGGTCGACGACAAGACCATCGACTACTTCAAGGGCACCGGCCGCACGAGGAAAGAGATCGAAGCGTTCGAGGCCTACTTCCGCGCGCAGAAGCTCTTCGGCGTGCCGAAGAATGGCGAGATCGACTACACCTCGGTCGTCACGCTCGACCTCGGCACGGTCGCGCCCAGCCTGGCCGGTCCGAAGCGGCCGCAGGACCGCATTGAACTCGGCAACGTGAAGAGCCAGTTCATCTCGTTGTTCAGCAAGCCGCCGACCGAAAACGGCTTCAACCTGCCCGCCGCTCAGCTGCACCTGCGACATATGGTGCGCGCGCAGGATGTCGTGGACACGGCGCTCGCCGCGGCGAAGGACACAGCGAACGGCGCGGCGCGCGACGTGGTCGAGATGGTCGGCAGCCGCTCGACCCTGGAAGCCGCGCAGTCCAGCGCCGCGTCGGTGCAGCACAAAGTCGGCGACATCTCGATCGGCAACGGCGATGTGCTGATCGCGGCCATCACCTCCTGCACCAACACCTCGAACCCGAGCGTGCTGCTGGCCGCTGGGCTGCTGGCGAAGAAGGCGGTCGAGGCCGGCCTGAAGGTGCAACCGCACATCAAGACCTCGCTGGCGCCCGGCTCGCGCATCGTCACCGAATACCTCGAAAAAGCCGGACTGCTGCCGTACCTGGAAAAGCTCGGTTTCTACCTGGCGGGCTACGGCTGCACGACCTGCATCGGCAACTCCGGCGACCTGCGACCGGAGTTCAACGAAGCGATCACCAAGAACGACCTGGTGTGCGCCGCCGTGCTGTCGGGCAACCGCAATTTCGAGGCACGCATCCACCCGAACCTGAAGGCGAATTTTCTCGCCTCGCCGCCGCTGGTGGTGGCCTATGCCATCGCAGGCACGGTACTGAAGGACATCATGACCGAGCCTCTGGGTCAAAGTACAAGCAAGGGGAAGAAAGGCCGCGACGTCTACCTCGGCGACATCTGGCCGAGCAGCGACGAAATCCATGCGCTGATGAAATACGCGATGAACGGCAAGGCCTTCAAGAAGAACTACGAGAAGGTCGCGACCGACCCCGGCAAGCTGTGGGGCAAGGTCGATGGTGCGACCGGCCAGGTCTACGACTGGCCCACCTCGACCTACATCGCCAAGCCGCCGTTCTTCGACGGCTTCACGATGCAGCCAGCGCAGGCGGCGGCTGGCGTGGTCGGTGCGCGGGCGATGGCGCTGTTCGGCGACTCGATCACCACCGACCACATCTCGCCGGCCGGCTCGATCAAGGAAGCCTCACCCGCTGGCGCTTGGCTGAAAGCGCACAAGGTCCTGAAGGCTGATTTCAACAGCTACGGCTCGCGGCGCGGCCACCATGAGGTGATGGTGCGCGGCACCTTCGCCAATGTGCGCATCAAGAACCTGATGATCCCGGCCGGTGCCGACGGCTCGCGTGAGGAAGGTGGCGTCACCTTGTACCAACCAACAGGCGAGAAGCTGTTCATCTACGACGCGGCAATGAAGTACATGGGCGCCGGCACGCCGACGGTGATCTTCGCGGGCGAGGAATACGGCACCGGCTCGTCGCGCGACTGGGCGGCCAAGGGCACAGCGCTGTTGGGCATCAAGGCGGTGATCGCGCGCAGCTTCGAGCGCATCCACCGCAGCAACCTGGTCGGCATGGGCGTGCTGCCGCTGCAGTTCAAGGGCAGCGACAGCTGGCAGACGCTGGGCATCACCGGCCACGAAACCTTCGACATCGAGCTGGCCGCCCAGATCCAGCCGCAGCAGGACGCCACGCTGGTGATCACCGCGGCCGATGGCAAGAAGAAGCGCGTGCCGCTGACGCTGCGCATCGACACACCGATCGAGGTCGACTACTACCAGCACGGCGGCATCCTGCCCTTCGTGCTGCGGCAGTTGCTGGCGGCCTGAACCCTGCCGACGCGCCGGGCGGCGCAGGGCGGCTCAGGCAAGCGCCCTGCCCCAGGCCTCGGGGTCGAACCCGACCAGCACCCCGCCCGGGTGCTCGACCACCGGGCGCCTGATCACGCTAGGCTGCGCGAGCATCAGCGCACGTGCACTGGCCGCATCGTTCACAGCGGCCTGCTGTGCCGCATCGAATCGGCGCCAGGTCGTCCCCTTGCGGTTGAGCAAGGCCTCCCAGCCCGGCGCGCTCATCCACGCGTCGAGCTGTGCCAGCGGCACGCCCTGCTTCTTGTAGTCGTGAAAGGTGTGGGCCACGCCCTGGTCCTGCAGCCAGGCGCGCGCCTTCTTGACGGTGTCGCAGTTCGGGATGCCGTAAACGGTGATGGTCATGGCGTTGCTCAATGAAACGATGACCCAGACCCTACACTGCGTCGCCCTGAAACCCGATCATCGCCAATGGCCACCCACTCCGACCATTCCACCCCGCTCGGCCACGGCATCTGGGTGATCGACACCGGCTACCAGCGGCCGATGTTCGATGCGGCCTACCTGATGGTCGAGCAAGGGCGCGCGGCCTTCATCGACACCGGCACCAGCCTGGCGGTGCCACGGCTGCTGGCTGCGCTTGATGCGGCCGGTGTGTCGCGCGACGCGGTGGACTGGGTGATCCCCACCCATGTGCACCTGGACCATGCCGGTGGTGCCGGTGCGCTGATGGCGGAATTGCCGGCGGCTACCTTGCTGGCGCACCCGCGGGGTGCGCGGCACCTGATCAACCCGACGGTGCTGCTCGGCAGCGCGCGGGCGGTGTACGGCGACGAGGAGGTGCGGCGCGCCTACGGTACGGTGGTGCCGGTCGATTCCCGCCGCGTCGTTGAAAGCGCTGACGGCATGGTGATCGAGCTGGCCGGCCGGCCGCTCGCGCTGTTCGACACCCCGGGCCACGCCCGCCACCACCACTGCATTTGGGACGAACGCAGCCAGGGCTTCTTCACCGGCGACACCTTCGGCCTGTCGTACCGCGAGTTCGACACCCTGCAAGGCGCGTGGCTGCTGCCGACGACGACCCCAACGCAGTTCGACCCCGCCGCGCTGCGCGCATCGATCAAGCGGATGCTGGCGCTGCAGCCACAGCGCATGTACCTGACGCACTACGGGTGCATCGGCCACGTTGCGGCGCTGGGCCGCGATCTGCTGGCGCAACTCGATGCGGTGGTGGCGCTGGGCGAGCGCGTCCGCTTGCAATCGCTGGCACCGGGGGCGCAACACACCGCGTTGAAGGCCGGCCTGACCGCGCTGTACCTGCAGCGGCTGGAGTCCCTGGGGAGCACAGTGGCGCACCAGCGCGTGCTGGAGCTGCTGGACATGGACATCGAACTCAACGCCCAGGGCATGGCGGGCTGGCTGGACGCTGCCCCAAAGGGCTGAACACCGCGCCAAACCTGGA
>JANXTP010000309.1 GCA_025352345.1 Burkholderiales bacterium
GCAGCCCGGCAGCTCCAAACCACCCGGATTGCTGACATCGGCCATTTGATCCTGGCCGGCGGCCGTTAAACCGCAGCTTCGTCTTCCTCGCCCGTGCGGATGCGCACGATGCGCTCCACTGGGTGATGAAAATCTTGCCATCGCCGATTTTCCCCGTGCGCGCAGCGCCGATGATCGCATCGACGCAACGGTCGACATCCACGTCGTTGACGACCACCTCGACCTTCATCTTCGGCAGGAAGTCGACCACATACTCAGCGCCCCGGTACAACTCCGTATGGCCTTTTTGCCGGCCGAACCCCTTCACTTCCGTCACCGTCAGGCCCGTCACGCCGACTTGCCCCAGTGCTTCGCGTACGTCATCGAGTTTGAACGGTTTCACGATTGCGGTGATCTGCTTCATGGGGATTTTCCTTCGGTGGATGAGAGAGCCGGCGACAGAGCCGCTTCAGCGAATTTGCTGGTGATAGGGTAGCGCCAATCCTTGCCGAAGCTGCGGTGTGTCACCCGAATGCCCACAGGGGCCTGACGCCGCTTGTACTCGTTGATCTTGATCAGCCGCTCGACACGCTCCACCACGGCGCGCTCGTAGCCCGCATCGATGATGTCGTCGATGCTTTCGTCATCCTGCATGTAGCGCGCAAGGATGCCGTCAAGGATGTCGTAAGGCGGCAGACTGTCCTGGTCGGTCTGATCGGCGCGCAGTTCGGCGCTAGGCGGTCGCGTGATGATGCGCTCGGGAATCGGTTCAGTGCCGGTGCCATACGGATCGTGCGCATTCCGCCAGCGCGTCAGCGCAAACACCGTTGTCTTGAGCAAATCCTTGATGACCGCGAAGCCGCCGGCCATGTCGCCATACAGCGTGCAATAGCCGGTCGCCATTTCGCTCTTGTTACCGGTCGTCAGCACGATGGCGCCGAATTTATTGGACAGCGCCATCAACAGCGTGCCACGAATGCGCGCCTGCAGGTTCTCCTCGGCAGTATCTTCGGGGCGCCCCCTGAATTCTTCGGCCAGTGCGCTCTTGAACGATTCGAATGTGTCCTTGATGGAAATTTCGTCATAGCGCACACCGAGTCGCAGCGCCATTTCACGTGCATCGATCCAGCTGATATCGGCTGTGTAGGGGGACGGCATCATCACGGCGCGCACCTTGTCTTTTCCCAGCGCGTCGACCGCGATGGCCAACACCAGCGCCGAGTCGATGCCGCCCGACAGCCCGAGGATGGCCCCCGGAAATCCGTTTTTCCCGATGTAGTCGCGCACGCCCATCACGAGCGCATTCCAGAGGTCGCTTTCTGCATCGTGCGGTGCGATGGCTCGCGCCGAATCGGCAGGCGATGCAACCAACTCGACGGCGCGACAAACGGAACCCTGCTCCGCACTCGGCACCGACTGGTTGGACGACTCGACCCGTGCCTGCACGAACACCAATTGCTCGCTGAAGTTCTCGGCGCGAAAAGCAGGCGTTCCGTCGGCCTGCACGCCGAACGATCCCCCATCGAAAACGACTTCGTCCTGCCCGCCAACCAGGTGCGCGTACAGGAGCGGCAGACCTGCGGCGCGGGCGCGATCCGCCATGCGTGTGACCCGCTCGCCGCCTTTACCGACGTGAAACGGCGAAGCGTTGATGACCACCAGCATTTCAGCACCCGCTTCCCTGGAGAGCCGGGCTGGCGCCTCGAACCAGGCATCCTCGCATATCAACAAACCGATCGAGACCCGATCGTCGCCGTCGCCGGCCTCGAAGACGCAGGTGCCCTGTCCCGGCGTGAAGTAACGCCGCTCATCGAACACCTGATAGTTGGGAAGCTCGCGCTTGGCGTAGGTGTGGAGGATTCGACCTTCGCTGATCACGCTTGCGGCGTTGTGCCGCAACTGCACCGCCACCGAGCGCCCGCGCAAACTGCTGCCAACCGGGTGACCGACCACGACCACCATGCCGGGCAGCCCCGCCAGTTCGCGGGCCACTGTTTTCACGGCATCATCGCAAGCTGCAATGAAAGCGGGCCGCAGG
>JANXTP010000342.1 GCA_025352345.1 Burkholderiales bacterium
GGCCGCCAACGTCATCGCCACCTCGGGCCGCGCCGTGGAAGCCGCCGGCGACGTAGACGTGCTGCTGCTCGACAAGACCGGCACCATCACGCTGGGCAACCGTCAGGCCTCGGCCTTCGTGCCGGCCAAAGGTGTGACGGAACAGCAGCTGGCTGACGCGGCGCAATTCGCGTCGATGGCCGACGAGACGCCGGAAGGCCGCAGCATCACGGTATTAGCCAAGCAGAAGTTCAACCTGCGCGAGCGTGATCTGACAGCGCAGAAGACGAACTTCGTGCCGTTCACGGCGCAGACGCGCATGAGCGGAGTCGACATCACCGCGGCCGACGGCAGCGTGCGGACCTTGCGCAAGGGCGCCGGCGACGCCATCCGCAAACACGTCGAAGTCCTTGGCGGACTGTTCCCTGCCGATGTGCAGTCAGCCGCCGACGATGTGGCCCGCAAGGGCAGCACGCCGCTGGTCGTGAGCGAGGGCTCGCGTGTCCTGGGTGTCGTCGAGCTCAAGGACATCGTCAAGGGCGGCATCAAAGAGCGCTTCGCCGAACTGCGCCGCATGGGCATCAAGACCGTGATGATCACTGGCGACAACCGTCTCACCGCTGCGGCCATCGCAGCCGAGGCCGGCGTGGACGACTTCCTGGCCGAGGCCACGCCAGAGGCCAAGCTGAAAATGATCCGCGACTACCAGGCCGATGGCCGGCTGGTGGCGATGACAGGTGACGGCACCAACGACGCCCCGGCATTGGCCCAGGCCGATGTAGCCGTGGCCATGAACACCGGTACACAGGCCGCCAAGGAGGCCGGCAACATGGTCGACCTCGACAGCAACCCGACCAAACTGCTCGAGATCGTCGAGACCGGCAAGCAGCTGCTGATGACGCGCGGCTCGCTCACCACCTTCTCGATCGCCAACGACGTGTCGAAGTACTTCGCGATCATCCCGGCGATGTTCGTCACCACCTACCCGCAGCTGTCGGCGCTGAACGTGATGGGCCTGGCCAGCCCGCAGTCGGCCATCTTGTCAGCGGTGATCTTCAATGCGATCGTCATCGTGTTCCTGATCCCGCTGGCGCTCAAGGGCGTGGCCCACCGCGCCATTGGCGCCGCTGCGCTGCTGCGCCGCAATGTGCTGGTCTACGGCTTCGGCGGGCTGATCGTGCCGTTCGTCGGCATCAAGGTCATCGACCTGTTGCTGTCCACCCTGCACCTGGTTTGAAGGAGTTGCCATGACCCCCCTCGTTCGTCCGGCGCTGGTGTTGTTCGTTGCACTGACCGCGCTCACCGGCATCGCCTACCCGCTGGCCGTCACCGGCATCGGCCAAGCGGTGTTTCCCGAGCAGGCCGCGGGCAGCCTGATCATCAAGAACGGCAAGCCCGTCGGCTCGTCGCTGATCGGGCAGAACTTCAGCGACCCGAAGTACCTGTGGGGTCGCCCGTCGGCCACCAGCCCGATGCCCTACAACGCCAGTGGCTCCGGTGGCTCGAACCTGGGCCCGCTGAACCCGGCGCTGACCGATGCGGTCAAGGGCCGCATCGAGGCACTGCGGGCGGCCGATCCCGGCAACACCGCCTGGGTACCGGTGGACCTGGTCACCGCCTCAGGCAGCGGCCTCGACCCACACCTCAGCGCCGCCGGTGCGCAGTTCCAGGCCGCCCGGTTGGCCAAGGTGCGGCATCTGCCCTTGCAAGTGGTGCTGGAACTGATCGACAAGCACACCGAAGGGCGGCTGTTCGGCCTGCTGGGCGAGCCGCGCGTCAACGTGCTGCAGTTCAACATGGCGTTGAACGCCATCGGGGCCTGAGCATGCGCTGCAGAGCGCGCCGCCCAGGCGGCTGTGACACCATCCCCGCGTGACGACCGAACCGCAGCGCCCCGACCCCGACGCCCTGCTCGCGCAGCTGCACGCGGCCCAGCAGCGCGAAGGGCGCGGCAGGCTGCGCATCTACTTCGGCTCGTCGGCCGGCGTGGGCAAGACCTGCGCGATGCTGGAGGCGGGCCATCAGCTGAAAGCCAACGGTGTGGACGTCGTCGCGGGCGTCGTCGAAACCCACGGCCGCAGCCACACCGCCGCGTTGCTCGAAGGCCTGGCGGTACTGCCTGCCGCGCAGATCGTCTACCGGGGTAAACAGCTTGCCGAATTCGACCTCGACGGCGCACTGGCGCGCCGGCCCAGCCTGTTGCTGGTCGATGAGCTGGCGCACTCCAACGTGCCAGGCTCGCGCCACCCCAAGCGCTGGCAAGACGTCGAAGAGCTACTGGCTGCGGGCATCGATGTTTACAGCACGCTGAATGTGCAGCACCTCGAAAGCCTGAACGACGTGGTCGGTGGCATCACCGGCATCGCGGTGCACGAAACGCTGCCCGACACCTTCTTCGATGCGGCCGCCGAAGTGGTGCTGGTCGACACGCCGGCCGACGAGCTGATCGAACGGCTGGCGGCCGGCAAGGTCTACCTGCCGGCGCAGGCGGAGCGGGCCGCTAAGAATTTCTTCCGCAAGGGCAACCTGATGGCGCTGCGCGAGCTGGCGCTGCGCCGCACCGCTGACCGCGTGGAAGACGATGTGCAGGCCTGGCGCAGCGACCGTCGCATCGCGCAGGTCTGGCAGACCGAAGGCGCGCTGCTTTGCGGCATCGGGCCGCACGACGGGGCCGAGCATGTGGTGCGCAGCACCGCGCGGCTGGCACAGCAACTGGCGGTGAGCTGGCACGCCGTGTATGTCGAAACGCCCGCGCTGCAGCGGCTGGCACCGACGCATCGCGAACGCATCCTGCAAGCCGTCAAGCTGGCCGAGGCGCTGGGCGCGCGCACGGCGGTGCTGTCGGCACAAAGCGTGGCGCAGGCGCTGGTCGACCATGCACGCACGAACAACCTGTCGAAGCTGGTGCTCGGCCACAGCCAGCGCAAGCGCTTTTGGCCGAGTCGATCGCTGGGGCAGGCGATCGCCCAACGGGCACCCGACATCGACCGCATCGAGGTCGGGCAGCCCCAGGCATCGCGCCAGATGCCGGCACCCCAGGCCGCACCAGATGTCGGCGCTTCGGACAGCGGCGCGCAGCTCCGCCGCTACCTGCAGACCGCTGGCGCCTGTGCGGCCACCGCGCTGCTGACGCACCTGCTGGTGCCGTATTTCGACCTGGCCAACATCGTGATGGTGTTCCTGCTCGCGGTGGTCGGCATCGGCGTGTGGCTGGGCCGCGGGCCTGCCGTGTTGGCGGCGTTCGTCAACGTGGCCGCATTCGACTTCTTCTTCGTGCCACCGCGCGGCACCTTCGGGGTGTCCGATGTGCAGTACCTGCTGACCTTCGCGATCATGCTGATCGTCGGCCTGGTCACCGGGCAGCTGACGGCCGGCTTGCGCTTCCAGGCCAGCGTGGCCAC
>JANXTP010000397.1 GCA_025352345.1 Burkholderiales bacterium
TCCGAGAACACGGTCTTGGCCCAGTTGATCAGCAGCGTTCCGATCACCGCGCCGACCAGTGAATGGCGCCCGCCGACCGCGCAGAAGATGACCATTTCGATCGACGGCACGATTCCGACGAAGGACGGCGACATGAAGCCGACCTGCAGCGCGAACAAGGCGCCGCCAATGCCCGACAACCCTGCCGCCAGGCAGAAGGTGAATATCTTGAAGTCGGCCACGTCGTAGCCGGAGAAGCGCACCCGGTCTTCCTTGTCGCGCATGGCCAGCAGCAGCGTGCCGCACTTGCTCTTCTGCACCCAGCGGCACAGCAGGATGCTTACGATCAGCAGGCCCACGCAGGCGAAATACAGGATGTACTTGGCGCTGTCAGTGCGGGTGTCCCAGCCGAGCACCGTCTTCAGGTCCGTCATGCCGTTGACGCCGCCGGTGTAGCCCTGCTGTCCGATGATCAACACTGTCACGATGAGCGACACCGCCTGCGTGATGATCGCGAAATACACACCACCGACGCGTCGCTTGAACATCGCGTAGCTGATGATCCAGGCCAGAAGCGTCGGCACCGCGATCACCAGGATCAGCGTCAGCGGCAGGCTCTTGAACGGCAGCCAGAAGGTGGGCAGCTCGGTGATCTGGTTCCAGTCCATGAAGTCCGGGATGCCGGGTGTCGACTGGATCTTGGTGGTGATGGGGTCGCTGGCTTCGAGTTTCAGAAACATCGCCATCGAGTAGCCGCCAAGGCCGAAGAACACGCCCTGCCCCAGGCTCAGCACGCCGCCATAGCCCCACACCATCACCAACCCGACTGCGACGAAGGCATAGGTCAGGTACTTGCCGACCAGGTTCAGCCGGAAGATGTCCAGGCTCAGCGGGAGCAACACCACCAGCAAGATCGTCAGCAACAACAGCGGCCCGAGGCCGGATCGTTTCAAGCCATTCAACAAGGTGTTCATTCAGCAGGCTCCGGGAAACTTCGACGCGTCTTGCGACTGCACTCTCATCTGCGCACCTTGACCGCGAACAGGCCTTGCGGACGGATCATCAGGATCACCACGATCAGCGACAGCGTCAGCACCTTGGCCATCGAGCCACTGAGGAAAAATTCGGAGATCGACTGCGTTTGCGCGATACCAAAAGCCGAAGCCACCGTGCCCAGCAGACTGGCCGCACCGCCGAAGGTCACCACCAAAAACGCGTCGACGATGTACAGCGAACCCGAGGTCGGACCGGTCGAGCCGATGGTGGTGAAGGCCGCACCGGCGATACCGGCGATGCCGCAGCCGATGGCGAATGTCAGCCGGTCGGTTTTCTTGGTGTTGATGCCGGTGGCGTTGGCCATCGCCCGGTTGGCCACCGTGGCGCGCACCCGCAGGCCCCAGCGGCTGCGGTACAGCGCCAACATCACGCAGGCAGTGACGAACAAGGTCAGCCCCAACACGAACATGCCGTTGATCGGAATGTCCAAACCAGGATGGGGCGACCACGAGCCCAGCAGCCAGTCCGGCAGGGTCGGGCTGACCTCCTTCGGGCCGATGAAGGAGCGGAAACTCTGCTGCATCGCCAGGCTGATGCCCCAGGTGGCCAGCAGCGTGTCCAGCGGTCGCTTGTACAGATGCCGTATCAGCGCCCACTCGACAAACCAGCCGACGATGAACGCGAACACGAAGGCCACGCCGATCGCGATCAGGAAGTAGTACGGCATGAAGGTCGGCGCGAATTTCTCGGTGATCGTCGACGCCAGAAAGATCGTGTACGCGCCGATCGTCATGAACTCACCGTGTGCCATGTTGATGACGCCCATCTGGCCGAAGATGATCGCAAGCCCCAAACCCATCAACAACAGCACGGCGAACAGGCTGAGGCCTGCAAAGCCTTGCATCGTGGCGATGTTGAGCATGTCGGAAAGGGTCATGGCGGTCGCTCGCGTGTAAATCAATGGGAGCCCTCTCCCGCCGGGAGAGGGCTGCGCTCAGTACAGCCCGCGATTTACTGGTATCCCTTGGGGAACGGATCGGGTTTGATCAGCTCGGGCGACTCGGCCACCACCTTGAAAGTGGCATCCGGCTGGCCCTGGGCGATACGCGAGCGGCTCCACAGGTGGTGGTTCTCGTCGAGCTTGACGTAGCCCTCGGGCGCGATCTTCAACTCGATGCCAGGCGATGCAGCGACCACCTTGTCGACGTCGAAGCTGCCCGCCTTCTCGACCGCCGCCTTCCACAGCCAGGGGCCGAGGTAGCCAGCCTGCGTCACGTCGCCGATCACCGAAGCCGGGCCGTACTTGGCCTTGAAGGCGGCGACGAACTTCTTGTTGTTCTCGTTGTCGAGCGACTGGAAGTACTTCATCGACGAGTAGAAGCCGGTGAAGTTCTCGCCACCCACGCCAGTCATCTCGTCTTCGGTCACCGACAGCGTCAGCAGCAATTGCTTGTCACCGGTGATGCCAGCCGCCTTCAACTGCTTGTAGAACGCCACGTTGGAGCCACCGACCACCGCTGCGAAGATGCAGTCGGGCTTGGCGACCTTGATCTTGTTGATGAGGGAGTTGAAGTTGGTGTTGCCCAGCGGGTAGTACTCCTCGCCGACCACCTTGCCCAGCTTGCCCACCGTTTCGATGTGCTTGCGGGCGATCTTCATCGAGGTGCGCGGCCAGATGTAGTCGGAGCCGATCAGGAAGAAAGTCTTGGCCTTCTTCTCTTTCGAGGTCCAGTCCAGGCCGTACAGGATCTGCTGAGTGGCTTCCTGACCGGTGTAGAACACATTCTTGCTCTGCTCCAGGCCTTCGTAGAACGTCGGGTAGTACAGCAGGCCGTTTTCCTTCTCGAACACCGGCAGCACGGCCTTGCGCGAAGCGCTGGTCCAGCAGCCGAACACGGCGGCCACCTTGTCGTTGACCAGCAGCTTCTTGCTCTTCTCGGCAAACGTCGGCCAATCGGACGCGCCGTCTTCCTTGATGACCTTGATCTTGCGGCCGAGGATGCCGCCCATCGCGTTGATCTGGTCGATGGCGAGCTGCTCGGCCTGGATCGAACCGGTCTCCGAGATCGCCATCGTGCCGGTGGCTGAGTGCAACTGACCGACGGTGGCTTCGGTGTCGGTGACAGCGAGCTTGGTGGTCATGACCTTGGCGGTCGGGTACGGCTGGGCCAATGCCCAGCCGGGCACAGCGGCCACAGGCAAGGCTGCCATGCCCTGAATCAGGCGGCGGCGGCTGGAAGACGGGGTAGAGGATGAATCGTCACGGTCGTTCGACATGGGGGCTCCTGCGGTGGTCTCGAAGGCGGGGCGGGTTGCACTTCGCTTGAGCCGCATGGTGCTCAGGAACAGGCGCAGGTCGAATACGTCAATCAACGTAGGCGGCCGTGCAGCAACGCGGTCAGCATCGACTCCGGTCCGCAAACAAAGCGGAACGTTTCTTGCCCGCCTTCCTGCGTGCACACAGAAACGATCCCACCCTCACCCGCCTTGCCTGCCGCCACGCAAAAGATCTTTCGCATCCGCCGCGACTACAACGCCTGGGTGGCCGACGAGTCGATGGAGGACTACGCGCTGCGCTACACCCCGCGCAGCTTTCGCAAGTGGTCGGAGCTGCGGGTGGCGAACACCGCGTTCGGCGCGGTGTCGTTCCTGGCGCTGGAGGCCATCGGCGGCGCGATCGCGCTGAACTACGGCTTCACCAACGCGCTGTGGGCGATCCTGACGGTGGGCCTGATCACCTTCCTGACCGGCTTGCCGATCAGCTACTACGCCGCGCGCTATGGCGTCGACATGGACCTGCTGACGCGCGGTGCCGGCTTCGGCTACCTGGG
>JANXTP010000049.1 GCA_025352345.1 Burkholderiales bacterium
GGTCAACGGCGAGCGTGCAGGATTGGCGGGCAGCGTGTCCATGGACATGATCGGCATCGATGTGCGCGCCCGATGCCAGCGTCACGCCTCGGATGGCCTTGACGCCCTTGGTATCTGCTTCGATCCGCACATCGACGACACGTTGCTGGAAGCGGATCTCACCACCCAGCGATTCAATCTGCCCGCGCATCTTCTCGACCATACCGACCAACCGGAAGGTACCGATGTGCGGCTTGGCGACGTAGAGGATCTCTTCTGGCGCACCGGCCTGCACGAACTCCGTCAGCACTTTGCGCGTCAGGTGGCGCGGATCGCTGATCTGACTCCACAACTTGCCATCGCTGAAGGTGCCCGCGCCGCCTTCGCCGAACTGCACATTCGACTCGGGATTCAGCACACCCTGGCGCCACAGCGCCCAGGTGTCCTTGGTGCGTTCGCGCACCTCCTTGCCACGCTCCAGCACGATCGGCCGCAATCCCATCTGCGCCAGCACCAAGGCCGCGAACAAGCCGCAGGGGCCAAAGCCGATGACCAGCGGGCGTGGCCGCTCCTGAGCACGCCAGTCGGCCGGCGCATGGGCCACAAAACGGTAGCGAGTGTCCGGCGACGGCTTGATGTGCGGGTCACCGGCATGACGCAACAGCACCGGCGCCTCATCGGTGAGCTGGCAATCGACCGTGTAGATCAGCACGATCGCGGTCTTCTTGCGCGCATCGTGGCTGCGCTTGAAGACGGTGAACTCGATCAAGTCAGCATCGCCGATGCCGAGCCGCTCCATGATCGCCGGGCGAAGGGCATCGGCGGCGTGATCCAGCGGCAGTCGGAGTTCAGTGAGGCGCAGCATGGCAACGTCAGGAGGGCAGCAGCCAATTGTCGGTTCAATAGACCGGCCCGACCGGCCCGACCCGCCATCCGCGGCGGCGTAATCTGTGCTCAGCCGCGCGACAGCAGCTTGTCTTCGGCGCGTGCGAGCGGCTCGGGCAGGCCAGACAACACCAGCGTGTCACCGACTGCGAGCAGCAGCTGATCGTCGGGCCGTGTCACAGCGCCCGAGGCGCGCCGCACCGAGGCGACCGACACACCCACTGCATGCAGCGCCTGATCGGCCAGCGTCTGACCAACGCAGCCACACACGGCTGTCAGCGTGACGCTGTGCAGGCGCATGTTGCCGAGTTCATCATGGGTGTCGTCGTCGGCACCGTGGAAGTAACCGCGCAGCAGGCCGTAGCGCGCATCGCGCTGGTCCTGCACGACGCGGATCACCCGGCGCATCGGCACGCCGACCAGCGCCAGCGCATGGCTGGCCAGCATCAGCGAGCCTTCGATCGCCTCGGGCACGACTTCGGTCGCGCCAGCGGCCTGCAGCTTTTCGAGGTCGCTGTCGTCGATGGTGCGCACGATCACCGGCACCTTGGGGGCGTGCTCATGCACGAGGCGCAGGATCTTCAGCGCCGACGGTGTGTCGTGGTAACTGACCACCACCGCATTGGCGCGTGCCAGGCCGGCGGCCATCAAGCTTTGCAGCCGTGCGGCGTCGCCGAACACCACGCTCTGGCCCGCCGCAGCGGCCTGCCGCACACGATCGGGGTCGAGGTCGAGTGCCATGTACGGAATGCGCTCGGCATCGAGGATGCGCGCCAGGTTCTGCCCGCTTCGCCCATAGCCCGCGATGATGACGTGGGCCTCGGTGTTGATTGCACGCTTGGCGATGCTGGTCATCGCGACCGACTGCATCAGCCAGTCGCTGGCACTCAGGCGCATCACGATGCGGTCGCTGTAGCTGATCAGGAACGGGGACGCCAGCATGCTGAGCACCATGCTGGCCAGCACCGGGCTGATCCACTGGTGATCGATCAGGTGCTGCTGCGCGCCGAGGGTCAGCAGCACGAAACCGAACTCGCCGGCCTGCGCCAGGTACAGGCCGGTGCGCAAGGCCACGCCCGAGGGCGTGCCGAACAGCCGCGCCAGCAGCGTCACCAGGGCGAACTTGACGAGCACCGGCAGCATCGACAGCAGCAGCACCAGCAGCCACTGATCGAGCACCGGTCGCCAGTCGAGCTTCATGCCGATGGTGATGAAGAACAGCCCCAGCAGCACATCGTGGAACGGGCGGATGTCGGTCTCAACCTGGTGCTTGTATTCGGTCTCGGCAATCAGCATGCCGGCCACGAACGCACCCAGCGCCAGCGACAGCCCGGCGTGCTCGGTCAGCCAGGCCAGCCCGAGCGTGACCAGCAGCAGGTTCAGCACGAACAGCTCCTCGCTCTTGCGGCGCGCGACCAGCGTCAGCCACCAGCGCATCACCTTCTGACCGCCGACCAGCAGCAAGCCGAGCAGCACCGTGGCCTTCAGCGCGGCCCAGCCGAGGGCCACGGCCATGTCCGTGCCGCTCTCGTCGAGCGCGGGTATCAGCACCAGCAGCGGCACCACGGCCAGATCCTGAAACAGCAGCACGCCGATCACCCGGCGGCCGTGCTCGCTTTCGAGCTCCAGCCGGTCGGCCATCATCTTGACGACGATGGCGGTGCTCGACATCGCCATCGCCGAAGCGAGCACGATCGCGCCTTGCCATGACAACTGCCAAGGCGTCGTGGTGTGCGAAAACAGCCGGGCCAGCAAAAAATGTCCGGCCACGGTGCCGACGATGGTCAGCAGCACCTGCGCCAGCCCGAGGCCGAAGACCAGCTTGCGCATGCTCTTCAGCTTGGGCAGGTTGAACTCGAGCCCGATGACGAACATCAGGAACACGACGCCGAATTCGGCCAGGTAGCGCACACCCGCCGAGTCCTTGGCCAGCGCCATCGCATTCGGGCCGATGACCACGCCGACCGCCAGATAGCCCAGCATCGGTGGCAGTTTGGCGAGCCGGCACAGCACCACCCCGGCGACAGCCGCGACGAGGTAGAGCAGGGTCAGCTCAAGGGTGGAGGCCATCGGTTCGAGGTGGGCGTTAGCCGGTCATGGGATAACAATTCGGGCTGAAGAACGCGGCAAGCCGCACGCAGGGCACATGCCTAGAATGCGGCACGCCTCTTGTGGTTCGATCCTAATAGACACCCCTGCCCGCACTGTGCCAGACACCCTCACCGCGACACCTGTCGCCTTCGACGCCCAGCGGGCCTTGCACTTGGCGCGCGAGACCTTCGACATCGAAGCGCGCGCCTTGCTCGGCCTGAAGCCGCGCCAGGGTGTGAACTTCACCCGGGCGGTCGAAGCCATGCTTCGCTGCAGCGGGCGTGTGGTCGTGATGGGCATGGGCAAGAGCGGGCATGTCGGTCGCAAGATCGCGGCCACACTGGCCTCGACCGGCACGCCAGCCATGTTCGTGCACCCCGCCGAAGCAAGCCACGGCGACCTCGGCATGGTCACTGCGGGTGACGTCGTGCTGGCGATTTCCAACTCTGGCGAGAGCGACGAGATCGCCACGCTGCTGCCGGCGCTGAAGCGCCTTCAGGTGACGCTGGTCAGCATGACCGGGCGCACCGAATCCGCACTGGCGCGTAATGCCGACATTGCACTGGACTGCGGCGTCGATCAGGAAGCCTGTCCGCTCAACCTGGCGCCCACCGCCAGCACCACCGCGCAGATGGCCCTGGGCGACGCCCTCGCCGTCGCGCTGCTCGATGCGCGCGGTTTCCGCGAAGACGACTTTGCGCGTTCCCACCCCGGCGGCAGCCTCGGGCGCAAGCTGCTGATGCATGTGCGCGACCTGATGGTGTCCGGCGACGGCGTGCCCAGCGTCGCACCCGACACCGGCTTCGGCGAGTTGCTGCGCGTGATGAGCGACAAGGGGCTGGGCTTCACCACGGTGGTCGATGCGCAGCAGCAGGTGCTGGGCATCTTCACCGACGGCGACCTGCGTCGACTCATTGAGCGCGGGCAGGACCTGCGCTCGCTGCTCGCCCGCGAGGTCATGCGCAGCCACCCGAAAATGATCTGCGACGACGCATTGGCCGTCGATGCCGCCGGGCTGATGGAGCAGCACCGCGTCACCAGCGTGCTGGTCGTTGACGCATCGAGGCGTCTCGTCGGCGCGCTGAATCTCAACCAGTTGATGCGCGCCAAGGTCATCTGATGTCCATCACGCCACGCCCACTGAACCCGGTGCTGTCGTTTCCGCCAGAGCTGCTGCTCGCCGCCCAGGGCATCCGCGCAGCCATCTTCGACGTGGACGGCGTGCTCACCGACGGCGGCCTCTACATCGGCGAGCACGGTGAGGAATTCAAGGCCTTCAACTCGCTAGACGGCCACGGCCTGAAGCTGCTCGCGCACGGTGGCATCACGCCTGCGGTCATCACCGGACGCGACTCGCCTGCGGTGCGCCGCCGCGCCGCCGACCTCGGGATCGCGCACGCGTTCTACGGGGTGCACAACAAGCTGGCGGTGGCCCACACGCTGATGCAGACCCTGGGGCTCGACTGGAGCGCGCTGGCTGTCATGGGTGACGACTGGCCCGACCTGCCGCTGATGGCGCGCGCGGCGTTCGCCTGTGCGCCGTCGAACGCTCACGCGGAAGTCAAGGCGATGGCCCACCACATCACGCAGGCCAGCGGTGGCAGCGGCGCGGCGCGCGAATGCTGTGACCTGCTGTTGATGGCGGCCGGCCGCTATGCCGAGCTGTTGCGCGGTCACCTGACCACGCTCGACGGCACACCATGAGGTCCAACAGCAGCGCGGTGGCGCCGGACCTGGGGCACACCCCTTGATCTCGGCGAGTGAACCGCCCCTGGTGCCCGCGACCGAACCTGCGGTGCGGCGCTACATGCTGCCGTGGCATCAGCGCGCGCTCAGCGCGCTGTCGGCATATCTGCCCTTGATCCTGATGGCACTGGTCGCGCTGGCCACCTGGTGGCTGGTCAAGAACACCCCGGTGTTCCAGGGCGCCAAGCCTGCAGCGGCGTTGCGTCACATCCCTGACTACACGATGCGCAATTTCACGGTGCAACGCTTCGCCGCCGACGGCAGCCTGCGCCTGCAGATCGAAGGCGACGTGGCGCGCCACTACCCCGATACCGACACCCTGGAGGTCGACCATGCGCGCATCCGCTCGGTCGCGCCTGATTCGGGTGTGACCTTGGCGACAGCGCAAAAGGCGGTGTCCAACGGCGACGGGTCGGAGGTGCAATTGAATGGCCAGGCCCATGTGGTGCGCGAGGCTTCGCGGGTCGGCGACAAGACGCTGGAGGCGATCGACTTCAAGAGCGAGTTCCTGCATGCGTTCTTGCAGACCGAGCAGGTGAAATCTCATCTTCCGGTGACGATCACGCGCGGCACGGTGCAGATCAAAGGTGCCTCGATGAACTACGACAACCTGAGCCACGTCGCGTTGTTCAAGGGCAGCGTGAAGGCGACCTTCGGTCCGAGCGGACAGCGGCGTTGACTTCACCCTGGCGCTGAACCGTGTCAGGTGTCGCCTCAAAGAATGAATGCGATGTGAGCGCACCACTCGTCTTCATCACCGGCGCATCCAGCGGCATTGGACAGGCGCTGGCAGCCCGCTTCCTGCAAGGGGGTTACCGGTTGGCGCTGGTGGCGCGGCGCAGCGCCGAACTCAGCGCATGGGCGCACGATCACGGTGACGGACCGACGCAGTGCGCGGTGTATGCCGCCGATGTGCGCGACATCGACAGCATCACCGGCGCCGCACGCGCGTGCATCGCCGCACAAGGCCTGCCCGATGTGGTGATCGCCAATGCCGGTATCAGCATCGGCATCGACAGTGCGGAGGCCGAGGATCTGGAGGTCTTGCGCGCGACGTTCGACACCAACGTGATCGGCTTGGCCGCCACGTTTCAACCCTTCGTGCGCGGGATGTGCGAACGCCGGCGCGGCGCGCTGGTCGGCGTGGCGAGCGTGGCCGGCGTGCGCGGCCTGCCGGGTCACGGCGCCTACTGTTCGAGTAAGGCCGCGGTGATCAGTTATTGCGAAAGTCTGCGTGGCGAATGCCGACCCTTCGGCGTGAAGGTGGTGACGCTCAGCCCGGGGTATGTAGACACTCCGTTGACACGCGACAACCAATATCCGATGCCCTTTCTGATGCGCCCTGAGGTGTTTGCGCAAAAGGCTTTTTGCGCCATCGAGAAAGGCGCCTGCCACCCGGTGATTCCGTGGCAGATGGGCATCGTGGCCAAGCTGTTGCGGCTGCTGCCAGACGCGGTATTCGACCGCGTCGTGGCTGGACAACCTCGCAAGCAACGCCACCGCCGTGACGGGCCTTGAATGCAAAACGGCTGCACTTCTCAGTGCAGCCGTTTCGATCGATCGGTTTGTCAGCGTCTGGATGACAGCTCAGTACCCGCCTCGGCTTCCGCCGCCACCGCCATAACCACCCCCCCCGCCGCCAGAGCGACCGCCGCCGCCACCGCCGTAGCCACCGCCACCACCGGAGCGACCACCGCCGCCGCCACCACCACCGTAGCCACCGCCGGAGCGGCCTGCGCCACCGCCGCTACCACCGCCGCCGCCGCCGCCGAATCCACCGCCACCGTAGCCGCCACCGCCACCGGAGCGACCACCGCCACCACCGAAGCCGCCTGGACGCTCTTCGCGAGGACGGGCTTCATTGACGACCAAAGCACGACCGTCCATTTGCTGGCCGTTCATGCCATTGATGGCCGACTGGGCTTCGGCATCGGAGCCCATTTCCACGAATCCAAAACCTTTGGAGCGGCCGGTTTCCCGGTCCATCATGACCTTCGCCGACGACACGGTGCCGAATTGAGCGAATGTTTGCTGGAGATCGTCGTCTCGTACGTTGTACGACAGGTTACCGACGTAGAGTTTGTTGCCCATTGCGAGCGCCTTTCTTTACAGAGAACACAGAATAACTGTGTAGCTTCAACCTATCCTGACCCATTCAAGCAAAGGCGCTGCTACTGAACACAGAATTTCATTATGGGTGCGTTGGCCGATATTGCGCAAAGGCTTCTCAAAATCGCGCACAACAAAGTGTTGTTTTGCAGGTATCGCTCCGCGTGAAGTTTCCAAGCCCCCCTCATCCTCATTGTTTTAGACGCTGCGACGCCAGTTCGGTGAAACCCTGATGAGCCGCCCTATTTACGACTACATCGTCTGCGGCGCCGGTACCGCCGGCTGCTTGCTGGCCAACCGGCTCAGCGCCGATCCGACGAAGCGCGTGCTGTTGATCGAAGCCGGCGGCAAGGACGATTACGCCTGGATCCACATCCCGGTGGGCTACCTGCGTTGCATCGGCAACCCACGCACCGACTGGATGTTCCACACAGAGGCCGAGGCGGGCCTCGGTGGGCGGTCGTTGCGTTACCCGCGCGGCAAGGTGCTAGGCGGCTGCAGCAGCATCAACGGCATGATCTACATGCGCGGTCAGGCACGCGATTACGAC
>JANXTP010000113.1 GCA_025352345.1 Burkholderiales bacterium
GCCGGGCAGTTCCTCAAGGCCGACCCGGGCGTCGGGCGCTTGCTGGGCGTGCTCAGCCTGCAGGCGTTGCCACGGCGTTTCGTGCTCGACTTCCGCGACCTGTTTCAGCAGGGCTTCGCGTTCGACGACATCAGCGGCGACCTGCAGATCGCCGCTGGCGTGGCAAAGACCAACAACCTGCGCATGCGCGGCGTGCAGGCCGCCGTGCTGATGGAGGGCAAGGCCGACATCGAGCAGGAAACGCAGGACCTGCGGGTGATCGTCGTGCCGGAGATCGACGCGGGCACCGCCTCGCTGGCCTACGCGGCAATCAACCCGGCGATCGGCCTCGGGGCGTTTCTGGCGCAGACGCTGTTCAGCAAGCCGCTGATCGCTGCCAGCACGCGAGAATTCCACATCACCGGCTCGTGGGCCGATCCGAAGGTCGACAAGGTCGAGCGCAGTTTCACCGACGCCGTGCCGAACATTCCGGCGCCCAGCGTGGCACCCGCGCCGCCCATCCCGTCGGCCTCGTCGGCCAGCGACCCCGAAGGAAAGCCATGAAGATCGCCGCACTGCAAATGGTCGCCACGCCCGATGTCGAGCAAAACCTCGCGGCGGCCACCCGGCTGATCGCACAGGCCGCCGATGCGGGTGCCACGCTGGTCGCGCTGCCCGAGTACTTCTGCCTGATGGGCCACAACGACCGCGACAAGCTCGCGATCGCCGAGGACGCCGGCGCTGGGCAAATCCAGGACAGCCTGTCCGTTGCGGCCCGCCGGCACGGCCTGTGGGTGATCGGTGGCACGTTGCCGATCCGCAGCGACGATGCCGACCATGTCTACAACGCCTGCTGCGTCTATGCGCCCGATGGCACGCAGGCCGCGCGCTACGACAAGATCCATTTGTTCTGCTTTGACAACGGCCGCGAGCGCTATGACGAAGGTCGGGTGCTGCGCGCAGGCAGCGAGCCGGTCGCATTCAGCGCTGCGGTGACCGGGACACAGACGCCGATCCGGGTCGGCCTGAGCATCTGCTACGACCTGCGCTTTCCCGAGCTGTACCGCGCGCTGATGGCCATGCCCGGCCAACCGCCCTGTGATCTGATCGCAGTGCCCGCCGCCTTTACCCACACCACCGGACAGGCGCACTGGGAATTGCTGCTGCGTGCCCGCGCGGTCGAGAACCAGTGCTACGTGATCGCGGCGGCGCAAGGCGGTCTGCACGAGAACGGCCGGCGCACCTGGGGCCACAGCATGGTCATCGACCCGTGGGGCGAGGTGCTTGCGGTGCAGCCGGACGGTGAGGGCGTGGTGCTGGCCGAGCTTGATCTGGAGCGGCTGGCGGCGGTGCGTTCGCAGCTGCCGGCACTGGCGCACCGGCGACCCGACGGGCGGTTCTGAATCAGGCGGCGGCTTGAGCCGCCGCGGCGATCACCTGCGCGACGGCGGCGGTGAGTTTCTTGCCATAGGGCACGTGCAGGAACTCGTTCGGCCCGTGCGCATTGCTCTTCGGGCCAAGCACACCGCACACCATCATCTGCGCGGCCGGGAAGCCGCGCTGCAGCAGGCTCATCAGCGGGATCGTGCCGCCCTGGCCGATGTGGCCGCAGGGCGCGCCGAAGTGCTGTTGTGAAGCGGTGTCCAGCGCGTCGGCCAGCCACGGCGCCAGCGTCGGCGCGTTCCAGCCCGTCGCCCCGGAAGGTTGACCTCCGCCACCGCCGCCCGATCGGCCATCGGCACTGAATGTCACCTTCGCGTTGTACGGTGCGTTGTCTTCGAGCAGGGTTTTCAACTTCGCCGCCGCCTGGTTGCCGTCGACAAGCGGTGGCAAGCGCAGACTGAGCTTGAAGGCGGTATAGGGTCGCAGCACATTGCCGGCGCTGCGCATTTCGGGGAAACCGTCGACACCGGTGACGCTGAGCGTCGGCTTCCAGGTGCGCCGGATCAGCGCATCGAGCGGGTCGGAGGTGGTGGGCAGCGTGGGCCCGCCGTCGGCGCCACAGGCCCAGGGAAAGCGCTTCCAGGCTTCGTCGCCCAGGGCCAGCGCCGTGGCCCGGGCTTGCTCGACACGGTCGGCCGGGATCTCGCAGTGGAAGCTCGCCGGCAGCAGCTCGCCGGTTTTCGAGTCTTCCAGGCGGTCCAGCACCTGGCGCAGGATGCGGAAGCTCGAGGGCACCAATCCGCTTGAGTCGCCCGAGTGCACGCCCTCGGTCAGCACCTCGACCTTCAGCACGCCGCTGACCATGCCGCGCAGGCTGGTGGTCAGCCACAGCTGGTCGTAGTTCCCAGCGCCGCTGTCCAGGCACACCACCAGGCCGACGTGGCCTAGCTGCGGCTTCAACGCATCGATGTAGGCCGGCAGGTCGAACGAGCCGCTTTCCTCGCAGCTCTCGATCAGGCCGACGCAGCGCGGGCGCGGAATGCCCTGCGCATCGAGCGCCATGATCGCCGTCAATGAGGCGTAGACCGCATAGCCGTCATCGGCGCCGCCGCGGCCGTACAGCAGGTCGTTCTCCAGCTTCGGCGTCCACGGCCCGAGGTCGTTGCGCCAGCCGCTGAACTCGGGCTGCTTGTCGAGGTGACCGTACATCAGCACCGTGGGTGCGTCGCTTGCATTGCCGCCGGCGCAGGTCGCAGGCACGTCGAAAAAGATCACCGGCGTGCGGCCTGGCAGGCGCACCACTTCGAGCTTGAGTCCGGCCACCGGCTGCCGCTCGACCCACTGCGCGGCGTCGCGGATCACCCGGTCGATGTGGCCATGGGACTGCCAGTCGGCATCGAACAGCGGGCTCTTGGCCGGGATCGAGATGTAGTCGATCAGTGCCGGCACGATGGCCTCGTCCCAGGTGCGATCGCAGAACGCGCCGATGGCAGCGGCGTGGTCGCCGGCCGTTGGTGAGGGCTCGGGCAATGACGTGTCGCGGGCATTCATCAGCGCTCTCCGGGTGAGTTCAATGCCAGTGTAGGAGCGCCATCGGCTGCAGGCGCGTCGCGTACCGCAGCAAAGCGCAGGGTAAATCGCACACCGGGGCCGAAGGGCGCATCGGCTGGGTCGCCGGCTTGCGCGCGCCGCGGCAGGTTGGCGTCGGCGATCAGCAGCTCGGCGCTGTGCTGGGTGGCGATCTGGCGCACGATCGCCAGTCCCAGCCCGGAGCCGTCCACCTGCGTGCCGAGCAGCCGGTAGAACGGGCGGAACACCTGCTCGCGCTCGGCCACCGGGATGCCCGGTCCGGAGTCCTCGACCTGGATCGTCACCGTCTGGCCCGACGGGTCGTCGATCACCCGCACCGTGACCACACCGCCTGCCGGCGTGTAATGCAGCGCGTTGTCGACCAGGTTGCGGATCAGCTCGCCCAGCAGCAGCCGGTGGCCCCAGATCGTCGGGCCGCCCGTTGCGCCCGCGGCACTGCTGTCCAGCGTGGCGACCTCAGGGCCTTCGTAACCCAGGTCGATGCGCTTGTCGAGCGCCTGTGGCACGAAGTCCTGCACCGTCTCGATGGCCAGCTCGGCCAGATCGACCGGCACCAACGCGATCGTGTGGTCCCGGTCTTCGGCGCGAGCCATCGACAGCAGCTGGTTGACCATGTGCGCTGCCCGCTCGCTGGAGCGCGCGATCTGCCGCAGCGAGCGCTTGATGTCGGCTGGCGCGCTGCGGCCGGCGTCGATGTCGCGCTGCGCCAGCTCGGCCTGCATGCGCAGACCGGCCAGCGGCGTCTTGAGTTGATGTGCCGCATCCGACAAAAAGCGCTTTTGCGAGCCCATCGAGCGGTCGAGCCGCGCCAGCAGATCGTTGATCGCACGCACCAACGGCGACACTTCTTCGGGTGCATCACGTTCGTCGATCGGGCTCAGGTCGCTGCTGTCTCGCTTGCGGATACGCTGCTGCAATTCGTTCAGCGGCGCGATGCCGCGCACCAGCGCTAACCACACCAGCAGGACCGCCAACGGCAGGATGACGAACTGCGGCAGGATCACGCCCTTGATGATCTCGGTGGCGAGCCGCGAGCGCTTGCCCAGCGTCTCGGCCACCTGCACCAGCGGCGCTGCATCGCCCGGGCGGCCCGGCACGTCGACCCACAAATAGGCCACGCGCACGCTCTCGTCGTGGATCGTGTCGTCGCGGTAGCGCAGCTCTCCGGGCGGCGCGCGCTCTTCTTCGCCGGGCACCGCCAGCGCGCGGTCGCCGCTCAGGTACTCGCCGCGCAGGCCCAGCACTTGATAGAACACATCGTCGGCTTCGTCGGCACGCAGGATCTCCGACGCGCCGGCCGGCAGCGTGAAGATTGCAGTGGCGGGGCCGGGTGTCGTCGTGACCGCGACCTGCTTGGACAGCACCCGCACCATGTCGGCCAGCTCGCGGTCGTAAGGCCGGTTGGCAATGCCCTGCGCCACCAGCCAGGTCAACACCACGCTCATCGGCCACAGCACCAGCAAGGGCGCGAGCATCCAGTCGAGGATCTCGCCAAACAGCGAACGTTGCTCGCGCGGGGTGTTGGCCATGGAAAGTCGAAGCTTCTCAGGCCGAGATTTTCTCCAAACAGTAGCCCAGCCCGCGCACGGTGGCGATGCGCACTGGGCCCTGCTCGATCTTTTTGCGCAGGCGGTGGATGTAGACCTCGATCGCGTTGTTGCTGACCTCTTCGCCCCATTCGCACAGATGCTCGACCAGCTGGTCCTTGCTGACCAGGCGCCCGGCGCGTTGCAGCAGCACTTCGAGCAGGCTGATCTCGCGCGCCGACAGCTCGATCATCTGGTCGTTGATGTAAGCGACACGCCCGGTGGCATCGAAGGCGAGCGGCCCGTGCTTGATCACGCTCGATGCGGTGCCCAGGCCGCGCCGCGTCAGCGCGCGCACGCGTGCTTCCAGCTCCTGCAGCGAAAACGGCGTGGCCATGTAGTCGTCGGCACCGAGGTCCAGGCCCTTGACGCGCTGCTCGACGCTGTCAGCCGCCGTCAGGATCAGCACGGGCACGCTCGACCCGCGTGCACGCAGCTTGCGCAGGACCTCCAGGCCATGCACCTTCGGCAGGCCCAGGTCGAGGATCACCATGTCGAATTCGTGCGAGGTCAATGCCGCATCGGCTTCACTGCCGCTGCCCACCTGATCGACCGCATAGCCTGCGTTGCGCAGCGATCGCAGCAGGCCGTCGGCCAGCACCTGGTCGTCTTCGGCAATCAGAACCCGCATCCCTGTGTCCTTTCGGCTGAACCGGCATCGCACTGGTCGGTTTACCGGGCCAGTTTAGGGTTCGCCTGTGGGGCATGACGAGCCGTGGCATGGCTGTATACCCGTAGCCCGTCGCCAAGCGACCACCCCCTAAGCTCGGTACCGGGTTAAAAAATCGCTTCTACACTACTGTACAAACATCCAGCTTTCGCAATAATCGACTCGTCATTCCGGAGAACCCCATGGACGCACCCGTCAAAGCCCTGAACACCGAAAAAGCCAAAGCCCTGCAAGCCGCGCTCGCGCAGATTGAAAAGCAGTTCGGCAAGGGCACGATCATGCGGCTGGGTGAAGGCGAGGTCATCGACGACATCGAGGTCGTGTCCACCGGCTCGCTGGGTCTCGACATTGCGCTCGGCGTCGGCGGCCTGCCGCGCGGCCGGGTCGTCGAGATCTACGGGCCGGAGTCCAGCGGCAAGACCACGCTGACGCTGCAGGTCATTGCCGAGATGCAGAAGGTCGGCGGCACCTGCGCCTTCATCGATGCCGAACACGCACTCGACACCGCCTACGCGCAAAAGCTCGGCGTCAACCTGCAAGAGCTGTTGATCAGCCAACCCGATACCGGCGAGCAGGCGCTGGAAATCGTCGACGCGCTGGTGCGCTCCGCTTCCGTCGATCTGGTCGTCATCGACTCGGTCGCCGCACTGACGCCGAAGGCCGAGATCGAAGGCGAGATGGGCGATTCGCTGCCCGGTCTGCAGGCGCGGCTGATGAGCCAGGCGCTGCGCAAGCTGACGGGCACCATCAAGAAGACCAACACCATGGTCATCTTCATCAACCAGATCCGCATGAAGATCGGCGTGATGTTCGGCAGCCCCGAAACCACCACCGGCGGCAACGCGCTGAAGTTCTACGCCTCGGTGCGGCTCGACATCCGCCGCATCGGCAGCATCAAGAAGGGCGAGGAGGTCATCGGCAACGAGACCAAGGTCAAGGTTGTCAAGAACAAGGTGGCACCGCCGTTCAAGACCGCTGAATTCGACATCCTCTACGGCGAGGGCATCAGCCGCCAGGGCGAGATCATCGACATGGGCGTAGAGGCCAAGGTGCTCGAAAAGAGCGGCGCCTGGTATGCCTACAAGGGCGAAAAGATCGGCCAGGGCAAGGACAACGCCCGCGAATTCCTGCGCGAGAACCCGGCGCTTGCCTTCGAGATCGAGAACCTGGTGCGCGAAGCTGTTGGCATTCCGTCCTTGCCGCCACTCGATGGCAGCGAGGCGCCGAAGGCCGCCAAGGAAAAGCCTGCCAAGGCGTGATCTGCGTGGTGGCGTGACATGACACGGCTTCAGCGCGTGGCGGCAGGGTGCCCGGCGCGATGAGGCCGCGGCTTTCATTGAAAGGCCGGGCGCTGCAATTGCTGGCGCAGCGGGAACACAGCCGGCTGGAACTGCGCCGCAAGCTGCTGCGGCGCTTGCGCGACGATGCCCGCCGCGACGACACCGGGGCGCAGGGCACCCCGGCCGACCGCCAGGCCGAGGTCGACGCCGTGCTCGATTGGCTGCAAGCCCACCGCCACCTGAGCGACGAGCGCTTCGTCGAAAGTCGTGTCCACGCACGTGCGGCACGTTTCGGCAACCTGCGTATCCAGCAGGAGCTGTCGCAGCACGGTGTCGAACTCACGCCTGCGATCGCTGACGAATTGCGCGACAGCGAGAAAAGCCGGGCGCGCGAGGTGCAGCAGCGCAAGTTCGGCTCGCCACCGTCCACGCCAGCCGATCGTGCGCGACAGGCCCGGTTTCTGGCCGGGCGCGGTTTCTCGGCCGAAGTGGTCTGGCACGTTTTGCGCGGGGCTGCCGACAACGAAGACGCTTGACGCCAGCTCGGATTCGGACAAACCAATTTTGAACTGAGGTCGGCTTGTGAGCGCTGCGACCACCGAGACAGTTGGGGATTGAATTCCCAGGTGTGCAACCGCAGCGCCCTCGTCAGCACCGCACGGCTGGCCTGAATACAGATACTTGTCAGGCATGCGCCCGAAGATGTCGAGTGGGCACCTCAAGAACAACTCCTCAGAACCCCCTCCGACAAATCCTCCATTCGACAGCTTCGACGGCCCCGTCCGGGCGAATGTCGGGATATCCCTCACTTGCACCGATAATTTCGGTTGATTTCTTCATCGTCAGTCAGAAAGCCCCCGAATGAAAATCCACGAATACCAAGGCAAAGAGCTGCTGGGCCGCTATGGCATCCCGGTGCCGAAAGGCTATCCGGCGTTCAGCGTCCACGAAGCCCTGGAAGCAGCCCAAAAGCTGGGCGGCCCGGTCTGGGTCGTGAAGGCGCAGATTCATGCGGGTGGCCGTGGCAAGGGCGGTGGTGTCAAGCTGGCGCGCTCGCTCGACGAGGTGAAGAAGCTGTCGGGCGAGATCCTCGGCATGCAGCTGAAGACGCACCAGACCGGCCCCGAAGGCCAGAAAGTGCGCCGCCTGCTGATCGAAGAAGGCGCCGACATCAAGCACGAGTACTACGTCGCTGCCGTCACCGACCGTGGCACGCAGAAGGTGGTGCTGATGGCGTCGAGCGAAGGCGGCATGGACATCGAGCAGGTAGCGCACGACACGCCGGAGAAGATCGTCAAGGTTTTCATCGACCCGCTGATCGGCCTCACCGATGCACAAGGCCAACAGCTCGCCGGCGGCATCGGCATTCCGGTGGCCAGCCAGGCGCAGGCGGTCGATGTCTTCAAGAAGCTGTACGCCTGCTACATGGAAACCGACTCCAGCCTGGCCGAGATCAACCCGCTGATCCTCGAAGGCAACGGCAACATCAAGGCGCTGGACGCGAAGTTCAACTTCGACAGCAACGCGCTGTTCCGGCACCCCGAGATCGTCGCTTACCGCGACCTCGATGAAGAAGACCCGGCCGAGATCGAGGCCAGCAAGTTCGACCTTGCCTACATCCAGCTGGACGGCAACATCGGCTGTCTGGTCAACGGCGCCGGCCTCGCGATGGCGACGATGGACACCATCAAGCTGTTCGGCGCCGAGCCCGCCAACTTCCTCGACGTGGGCGGTGGCGCCACCGCCGAGAAGGTCACCGAGGCCTTCAAGATCATGCTGGGCAACCCGAAGGTCAAGGCGATCCTGGTCAACATCTTCGGCGGCATCATGCGCTGCGACACCATCGCCGAAGGCGTGATCGCCGCCTGCAAGGCGGTCAACCTGACGGTGCCGCTGGTCGTGCGGATGAAGGGCACCAACGAGGACATCGGCAAGAAGATGCTGAAGGACTCGGGCCTGCCGATCATCAGCGCCGATTCGATGGCCGATGCCGCCCAGGCCGTGATGGCCGCGCTCAAGTAAGCGCCCCGAGACCAAGGACACACCCATGAGCATCCTGATCAACAAAGACACCAAGGTCATCACGCAGGGCATCACCGGCAAGACGGGCCAGTTCCACACCCGCATGTGCCGCGACTACGCCAACGGGCAGAACTGCTTCGTCGCCGGCGTCAACCCGAAGAAGGCCGGTGAAGATTTCGAAGGCATCCCGATCTATGCCAGCGTCAAGGACGCCGCGAAGAACACCGGCGCCACCGTCAGCGTCATCTACGTGCCGCCAGCCGGCGCCGCCGCCGCCATCTGGGAGGCGGTCGAGGCCGACCTCGATCTGGCCATTTGCATCACCGAAGGCATTCCGGTGCGCGACATGCTGGAAGTGCGCAACAAGATGATCCAGAAGGAAGCCAAGGGCGGCAAGAAGACGCTGCTGCTGGGCCCGAACTGCCCCGGCCTGATCACGCCGGAAGAAATCAAGATCGGCATCATGCCGGGCCACATCCACCGCAAAGGCCGCATCGGCGTGGTCAGCCGCTCCGGTACGCTGACCTACGAGGCAGTGGCGCAGCTCACCGAGATCGGCCTCGGCCAGTCCAGCGCGGTGGGCATCGGCGGTGACCCGATCAACGGGCTCAAGCACATCGACATCATGCGGCTGTTCAACGACGACCCGGA
>JANXTP010000137.1 GCA_025352345.1 Burkholderiales bacterium
GCATTTCGAATCTGGACTACGCGCCGCTGTGCGAGGTCATGGGGCGTGTGTCCTGGTCGGGTGAAGCCTTTAATTGCTCGGCGCCCGACACGGGCAACATGGAAACGTTCGAGCGTTATGCCACTGACGCCCAGAAGCAGCGCTGGCTCGAGCCCTTGCTGGCCGGCGAGATACGGTCCGGCTTTTTGATGACCGAGCCCTCCGTAGCGTCGTCGGATGCGACCAACATCCAGTGCAGCATCACGCGCGACGGCAACGACTACATCGTCAACGGGCGCAAATGGTTTTCGTCGGGTGCCGGCAACCCGCGTTGCGCAATCTTTATCGTTATGGGCAAAACCGACCCCGATGGCCCGCGCCATGCGCAGCAGTCGATGGTGCTGGTGCCGCGCAATGCACCGGGGGTCAGCGTACTGCGCGCACTCACGGTGTTCGGCTACGACGATGCGCCCCATGGTCACATGGAAGTGTTGATGGAAAACGTGCGCGTACCGGCCGACAGCATTTTGCTCGGCGAAGGCCGCGGTTTCGAGATCGCCCAGGGGCGCCTGGGCCCAGGACGTATCCACCATTGCATGCGCTCCATCGGCGCCGCCGAACGCGCACTGGAAATGATGGTGGACCGCTTGCAGGAGCGGGTCGCATTCGGCAAGCCGCTGGCCGAACAATCGGTCTGGCACGAGCGTATCGCCGAGTCGCGTTGCATGATCGACCAGGCCCGCTTGCTGACGCTGAACGCCGCGCACAAGATGGACACCGTCGGCAACAAGGATGCGCGGGCGGAAATTGCGATGATCAAAGTGGTGGCGCCCAATATGTCTTGCAAGATCGTCGACTGGGCTATTCAGGCCCACGGCGCGGCCGGCGTCAGCCAGGACTTCTGGCTGGCCGAAGCGTATGCGCACCAGCGCACGGTGCGGATCGTGGACGGGCCGGACGAGGTGCACCGCAGTGCGATCGCCAAGATCGAATTGTCCAAGCGTGCGGCGTTCAAAAAGGGGCTGAAGGCGGCGGTCTGACAGACCCGCGAGCCGGCTGCGAGCCGGCCCTTTTCATTGCATCGGTCGGGTGCACCCGGAAAATTCTTTCAGAATTCCCGAAAATCGACCGATGCGAGGGTCAATCTAGCGGCGCACGTCTGATACGCAAGTCCAGCGACGGCGGTTTGCGCTCAGGCCATTACGCCGAGGATCACGCTTGAAGCCTTGAACAAGGCGGTGGCGCGCAAGCCGGTGGCCAAGCCGAGGTGTTTGGCGCTGGCCTGGGTCACGATGGCCGCAATGGTGCCGCCGCCGTCCATGTCGATTACCACTTCCGAATTGACAGCGCCCGGCGTGACGGTCGACACCATGCCCGACAACTGGTTGCGTGCCGAAACCCTGACGCCTTCCATTTCTGTGGCGACCAAAATAGACGATGCCTTGATCAGCGCGAAAGCCGCGATGTTGATGCGCAGACCCAGCGACTCGGTGCTGTCGCGCGTGACCACCGCAACGATGCGCGCGCCGCCCGGTAAAGTCAGTTCGACTTCGTCGTTGACGGCGCCGGCCCGCACGGCCGTGACGGTGCCGTTGAACTGGTTTCTGGCGCTGGTTTTCATATTCAGTGTTCTCAAAATAGTGAAGTCGGACTGCAGGTCGGTCGACTCTTCGCTCAGCAACTTGACGAAACGCTGGTGCGCCGCGTCGAGTTGCGCAAACCGCTCCACCAGGCGCGCGCCGCGCGCGGTTAGTAACGTGGAGCCGCCGCCGCGCCCGCCGGTGGTCCGCGCCACCAGCGCTTCGCCGGCCAGGTTGTTCATGGTGTCCACGGCGTCCCACGCCGCCTTGTAACTCATGCCCACCGCCTTCGCGGCCTGGGTAATGGAGCCCTGTTCGGCGATGGCATGCAACAACCCAATACGGTCTCTGCCAGCCAGGTTGTCTCGACCGACCGTCAGCCACACGGCACCCTGCAGCGTCAGCGGTTCGGCTTGTTTCTTCCGTTGCGTGGCCCTCATGGAGCCACCTGACCGGCTGCGATGTGCACCACTTCATCGGCCAGGTGGGCGATGTCGTCTTCGTCGTGGGTGATCAGCAACATCGGAATTTCGAGTTCGGCCAGCAGCTGTGCGAGTTCGCTGCGCAAACTGGATCGCAGGGCCTTGTCCAGCGCTGCGAAGGGCTCGTCCAGTAGCAGGGCACGGGGCTCCGCCACCAGTGCCCGCGCCAGCGCGGTGCGCTGTTTTTGTCCGCCTGACAGCTGGTGCGGGTAAAGCTGGTCCACCGCCTTGAGCGAAAAGGCCTGCAGCCAGCGTTCGATGGCCACATCGGCAGCACCGCGGGCCGGATTGCGCCAACCAGTGCGTAACGCGAAGGCAATGTTCTGGCGCACCGTGAGGTGCGGGAACAGCGCGTAGTCCTGGAACACATAGGCCAGACGGCGCGCCTGAGGCGAGCGGTCCACACCGCCGGCGCTGTCGAACACGGTTTCACCGGCTATCCGCGCATGGCCGCTGTCAGGCTTCAGCAGGCCGGCGATCATCTTGAGCGTCAATGTTTTGCCGGCACCGGAGGGCCCGAACAACACCAGCTTGCGGACATCACTGCGACAACCGATGTGCAGGTCGAAGCAGCGGTCCTGGTGCCGCAACTGCTTGTTGAGCGCGAAGTCCCAGATCATGTCTGCCGGGGCGTGCGGCCGGGCACCAGCCAGCCGGCAGCCAGCAACACTGCAATACAGGTGACAGACGTCAATATGACCAGGAAGTTGGCGGTGTCGTCCTGCCCGGCCTGTACGGCTTCATAGACTGCGATAGACAAGGTCTGCGTCTTGCCGGCGATGCTGCCCGCCACCATCAAGGTGCCGCAGATGCCGGACCGCACCTTCTCGGGCGTCGTCGAGCGCAGCTCGGTCACCCTGCTGACCTCGTCCCGCACGCTGAC
>JANXTP010000138.1 GCA_025352345.1 Burkholderiales bacterium
CTGGTGCAAACGCTGGAAACCGTGGCCGCGGTCTGCGTGAAGTCGCTCGGCCAGCGCGGCAAGCTGCTGTTCATGGGCAATGGCGGCAGCGCTGCCGATTCCCAACATTTGGCCGGCGAGATGGTCAGCCGCTTCGCCTACGACCGCCCGGGCCTCGCAGCCGTCGCGCTGACGGTGGACACCTCGGTGATGACCGCGATCGGCAACGACTACGGCTACGAGCTGCTGTTCTCGCGGCAGGTGGAGGCGCTGGGCCAGCCGGGCGATGTGCTGTTCGGTTTCTCGACCTCGGGCAAGTCGCCCAACATCCTGAAGGCGCTGCGCACAGCGCGTGAGATGGGCCTGGTGACGGTGGGCATGACGGGCAACCGCGGCGAGGCCATCACGCAGCTGGTGGATCACTGCGTGGAGATTCCGTCGGCCTGCACGCCGAACATCCAGGAAGGCCACATCGTGGTCGGCCACATCATCTGTGGGCTGATCGAGGCCGCCATCTTTCCGCAAAAGAAGTGAAGGCGATCGTGCTGGCCGGCGGGCTGGGCACGCGGCTGCGCGAGCGCGTGCCCGACCTGCCCAAGCCGATGGCGCCGGTGGCCGGCCGTCCCTTTCTCGAATACCTGCTGGACGCGCTGGCCCGCTGCGGCTGCGACGAGGTGGTGCTGTCGGTGGGTCACCTGTGGCAGAAGATCGAAGCGCATTTCGGCAACCGCTACAACGGCATGGCGCTGCGCTATGCGGTCGAGCAGACGCCGCTGGGCACCGGCGGTGCGATCGCCTTCGCACTGGCACAGTTGCCGGCCGACACCGACGCCGTGCTGACACTGAACGGCGACACCTTCCTCGATGTCGATTTCGCCGAGGTGTTTGCCCACCACCATGCCGCCGGCCTGCCGATCTCGATGGTGCTGCGCGAGGTCGACGACACGATGCGTTATGGCGCTGTTCTGGTGGAGGCGGGCCGCGTGCAGAGCTTTGCCGACAAGGGCCGCAGCGGGCCGGGCCTGATCAACGCAGGCACCTATGTGCTGGACCCGCGCTGGTTTCGAACGCTCGGCCTGCCGGCGTGTTTCTCGATGGAGGCCGACGTGCTGCAGGCGCGCTGTGCCGAGCTGCGGCCGGCGGCCTTCGTGACCGATGCGAACTTCATCGACATCGGCATTCCGCAGGACTACGACCGCGCGCAGCAGGTGCTGCCGCAGTGGCTGGCGTGAACGCGCGGGCATTGTTTCTCGACCGCGATGGCGTGATCAACGTCAACCACGGCTATGTGCACCGACCGGAGCAGATGGACTTCGTGCCGGGTATCTTCGCGCTGGGCCGCGCCGCGGTGCAGCGGGGCTACCGGCTGATCGTGGTGACGAACCAGGCCGGCATCGGCCGCGGCTATTACACCGAGGCCGATTTCGCTGCCGTCACCGCCTGGATGTGCGAGCAGTTCGCAGCAGAAGGCGCGGTCATCACCACGGTCTATCACTGCCCGTATCACCCCGAGCATGGCGTGGGCGAGTACCGGCGTGAATCAGACTGGCGCAAGCCCGGGCCAGGGATGCTGCTGGCTGCTGCCGCCGAACATGGTCTGCACCTGCCTGATTGCGTGCTGGTCGGCGACATGGAGTCGGATGTCGAAGCCGGGCTGAACGCCGGTGTGGGGCGGGTGATCCGATATGCCGACAAGGCCACTGACAGCCGCGCCCACCAGGTGGTGCCATCCCTCGAACAATGCATTGATTTCCTGTGAAGGAGTCTGCGTTGCATGCCTTTACCGATGTCAATGGCCGGCGTGCTCTGTTGCGCTGTGGCGCGGCGTGGGGTCTTGCTGCAACCTTGCCTCCGCAGGCCTGCGCTGCAGCGCCTCCGGTGACTGCGTCTTCGGGTGGAACGCGAATCGCGCGCTGGAAAGACGATTGCAACGCCGCCTTCCTGCTGATGTTCGACGACAGCTACCTGAGCCACTGGCAGGTGGCAGCGCCTGAGCTGGTCAAGCGCGGGATGATCGCGACGTTCTACATCAACCCCGGCAAGGCTGAGTACCAGAAGTTCGCCAGCCACTGGGAGGACGAGCTTTGGCGGCAGGGCATGGTCTACGCCGATCACACGATGACGCACCAGGGCTTTGCCGATCTGGATGGGGCGGAACATGAGATTGGCGATTGCGCCGACATCATTCGGCGCATCGTGCCGGGCCCAGAGCGGCGGTTGCTGTCGTTTGGAAAGCCCGGCCTGGGCCCTGGGCACTGGAACATCAGCGCAGAAGACTTTGCGGCGCTGTTGCGGCGGCACGATCTGATCGATCGCCCGACGTTCGACAAGCACGGTGCGGTCTATCACCTGCAATCCTCCGAGCAGATGCTGGCGCTGGCCGATCGCGCGATTGCGACGCAGGGGATGGAGTACCTGATCATCCATGGCGTCGAGCGGATCGGCCCCAATGTGAAGTGGCAGGATTTCTGGGCGCTGAAGCAGGACGTGTTTCTGCCGCTGCTCGATGGGCTGCAGCAACGCCAGGCGCAGCGTCAGTTGTGGATCACCGACCACATCTCGCAGCACCAGTACGAGACCGAGCGCGACAGTGCCGAGTTGCGCGTGCGGTCTGCCGAGGACGGCACCTTGCGCGTCGAGCTGACGTGCCAGGCCGACCCGCTGCTCTACCGGTTGCCGTTGACGCTGTTGACCGAGCTGCCGAGCACCTGGCGCGAGGCGCTGGTCACCCAAGGCGACCGAGAAAAGCGTGTGGCCGTGACCGATCGGCTCATCCGGTACGACGCCATTCCTGGCGGCGGCACCATCGTCGTCCGACCCATCGGCTAGTGAGCTGAGACCTGACCCTGCGGTCTTCCATCCGAGGACACGTTCAGCCCGGCCGCCCGATGCTCGTGTACTCGATGCCCAGCGTGCGGAGGAACGCCGGCTCGTACAGGTTCCGGCCGTCGATCACCACCGGCTGCTTCAGCAGGGTCTTGATGGCATCGAAGTCGGGGCTCTTGAACTCTTTCCATTCGGTGATGATGACCAGCGCGTCTGAGCCTTCCAGTGCCTGCGTCTGGTTGTCGACGAAGGTCAGCCCCTTGACGCCTTCCAGCACCCGTTTGGATTCGGGCATCGCCACCGGGTCGTAGGCCTTAATGGTGGCGCCGCGCTTGGCCAGTTCGGCGATCACCACGCGGCTCGGTGCGTCGCGCATGTCGTCGGTGTTGGGCTTGAACGAGAGGCCCCAGATGGCGAACTGGCGGCCGCTCAGGTCTTCACCGAAGCGCTTGACGACCTTGTCGACCAGCACATGCTTTTGCTTGTCGTTGGCGGCTTCCACCGCGGTCAGCACCTGCAGCGTGACGCCGTTGTCTTTGGCGGTTTTCACCAGCGCTTTCACGTCTTTCGGGAAGCACGACCCACCGTAGCCAGCGCCGGCATACAGGAAGTGCGTGCCGATGCGCGGGTCGCTGCCGATGCCCTTGCGCACCAGCTCGATGTCGGCGCCCACCTTCTCGGCCAGCAGCGCGAGCTCGTTCATGAAGCTGATGCGGGTGGCCAGCATCGAGTTGGCGGCGTACTTGGTGAATTCGGCGCTCTTGATGTCCATCACCAGCAGCTTGTCGTGGTTGCGCATGAAGGGCGAGTAGATCGAGCGCATCAACAGGATCGCGCGCTCGTCGTCGGCACCGACGACGATGCGGTCGGGCCGCATGAAGTCGTCGACCGCCGCGCCTTCCTTCAGAAATTCGGGGTTCGAGACGATGGCGAAATCGACGGCGACGCCGCGCTTCGCCAGTTCTTCGGCCACCGCCGCACGGACCTTCTCGCCGGTGCCCACCGGCACCGTGCTCTTGTCGACGATGACCTTGTAGTCGGTCATGTGGCGGCCTACGTTGCGCGCGGCGGCGACCACGTATTGCAGGTCGGCCGAGCCGTCTTCGTCTGGTGGCGTGCCCACGCCGATGAACTGCAAGGTGCCGTGGTTGACGGCAGCGACGATGTCGGTGGTGAACTGCAAGCGACCAGCGGTGCGGTTGCGCTTGACGACGTCGAGCAGCCCCGGCTCGTGGATCGGGATGCCGCCGTCTTCGAGGATCTTGATCTTGGCCGCGTCCACGTCGAGGCACATCACATGGTTGCCCATTTCTGCCAGGCAGGCGCCGGTGACGAGGCCGACATAGCCGGTACCGATGATGGTGATTTTCATGGGGTGGTTCTCTCGAGTGGATGGAAGGAGTTGTTCAACTGATGCGCCCGTAGGTGTCTTCGAAGCGCACGATGTCGTCTTCGCCGAGGTAGCTGCCGGACTGCACCTCGATGATTTCCAGCGGTACCTTGCCGGGGTTGGCCAGGCGGTGCACTTGGCCGAGCGGGATGTAGGTGCTCTGGTTTTCGCTCAGCAGGATCACCTGCTCGCCGTTGGTGACCTCGGCAGTGCCGCGCACGACGATCCAGTGTTCAGCGCGGTGGTGGTGCTTTTGCAGGCTCAGCGTGGCACCCGGCTTGACCATGATGCGCTTGACCTGGAAGCGTGCGCCAGCGTCGATGCTGTCGTACCAGCCCCAGGGGCGGTGCACTTGCCGGTGCAGCGTGTGTTCGGTGCGGCCGTCGCGCTGCAACTGGCCGACGATCTGCTTGACCTCCTGGCTGCGGCTGCGGTGGGTGACCAGCACGGCGTCGGGCGTTTCGACGACCACCACGTCGTCGAGGCCGATCACGCCGACCAGCCTGCTGGTGGCATGCACCAGCGTGTTGCGGCTGTCGCGCAGCATCGCGTCGCCGTGGTGGGCGTTGCCGGCGGCGTCTTTCGTGCTGACCTCCCACACCGCGTCCCAGGCGCCGAGGTCGGACCAGCCAGCATCCATGGGCACCATGCGCACGTCGAAGTCGGGTGAGGAGGGGCAGTGCTCCATCACCGCGTAATCGACCGACTCGCTGGGGATCGCTTCGAACGCCGCGCGGTCGGGACGGATGAAGCTGGCGTCGGTGGTGTGACTGGCCCAGGCGGTTTCGGTGGCAGCGGCGATGTCGGGCCGGAATTGCCGCAGTGCTTTCAACCACACCGAGGCACGCACGACAAAGATGCCGCTGTTCCAGTAGTAGCGTCCGTCGGTGACATAGCGTTGCGCAGTGGGCAGGTCGGGCTTCTCGACGAACTCGGCGACGCGTTGCGCAGTGTTGGCGTCACCACTGTGGGCCTGGGTGCAACGCAAGTAGCCGAACCCTGTTTCCGGCCCCGTCGGTGCGATGCCGAGCGTCACGATGGCGCCCTGCGCGGCGGCGCGCACAGCAGCTTGCAGCGCCAGCGTGCATGCGGTTTCGTCGACATAAGCATGGTCGGCCGCGGTCACCACCAGCACCGGATCGGCGCCGTCGGCACTGGCCTGCAGCGCGGCCAGCGTCATGGCGGGCGCGGTGTTGCGCCCCATGGGCTCCAGCAGCACGGTGGCCGGCGGCAGCTTCAGTTCGCGCAGCTGATCTAGCACGAGAAAGCGGTGCTCTTCGTTGCCGACGATCAGCGGGGCGGCCACCGTGATGTCATCGGCCGCCAGGCTGGTCAGCCGCTGTGCCGCCTGCTGGAACAGGCTCTGGTTGCCTTGCAGCACCAGGAACTGCTTCGGGTGCTGGGCGCGTGACAACGGCCACAGCCGCGTGCCGCTGCCGCCGGCCATGATGACGGGGTGAACCAGGATCGAAGTCACGGCAATTCCAATTTATCTACGTGAAGGTCAACCAAACAAGCGTCGTTGGGCATCTATCCTGAAACACCTTTGTGTCAGTGGCCGTAACCGTTCGGGTTCGACTGCTGCCAGCGCCAGCTGTCGGCGCACATCGCGTCAATGCCGCGGGTGGCCTGCCAACCCAGCAACTCGCGCGCCCGATTGGCGTCCGCATAACAGGCCGCCACATCGCCCGGGCGGCGAGCGACGATGTCGTACGGGATGGCCCGCCCGCTGGCCCGCTCGAAGGCACGCACCAGTTCCAGCACGCTGTGGCCGCGGCCGGTGCCCAGGTTGGCGGTGAACGAGCTGCCCGAGGCATCCATCAGGTGGCGCAAGGCCGCGACATGGCCCTCTGCCAGATCGCTGACATGGATGTAGTCGCGCACGCCAGTGCCATCGGGGGTGTCGTAGTCGTTGCCGAACACCTGAAGGCGTTTACGCTTGCCCACGGCCACCTGGGTGATGTAGGGCATCAGGTTGTTCGGGATGCCGCGTGGGTCTTCGCCGATCAGGCCGCTGTCGTGCGCTCCCACCGGGTTGAAATAGCGCAGCAGCGCGATGCGCCAGGCCGGGTCGGCACGGGCGACGTCGGCGAGGAGGTTCTCGCTGATCAGCTTGGTCGCGCCGTAGGGGCTGGTGGTGGCGAGCGCCGCGTTCTCCGGAATCGGCAACTGCTCGGGTGATCCGTACACGGTGGCGCTCGAACTGAACACGAAGGTCTTGCAGCCGGCCGCGCTCATCGCCTCGGCCACGCTGACCAGCCCGCCGATGTTGTTGCGGTAATAAGCCAACGGCTTGGCGCTGCTTTCACCGACCGCCTTGAAGGCGGCGAAGTGGACCACCGCGCTGATCGGATGGCGCTTGAACAGCGAGAGCATCGCCGCGCGGTCGCAGACATCGGCTCGCTCGAACAACGGGACTCGCCCGCCCAGGCGTTGCAGCCGGTTCAGCACTTCAGGTGAGCTGTTGGAAAAATCGTCGACGCCGATGACGTCGTAACCCGCTGCCCACAGCGCCAACCAGGTGTGCGAGGCGATGTAGCCGGTGGCCCCAGTCAGCAGGACGGTGCCGCTCATTGCAGCGCGATCTGAGCCGAGCAGGACACCGAGCTGGCTCGGAAGTCATAGGATCCCACGCCCGATGCACTGCGCGTTTCGCGGCGGACACTGCAGCCCAGGTTGGCGTTGCGCAGGATCGCGTAGCTCGCGCCCAATGAGGCGGTGCGCAGCGTGTCGTTGCCGTCTGCCGAGCCGAACTTCAGCGAGCGATTCGACACGAGGACGGCCGCATTGAGCTGAATCTTCGCAGTGAGGTTGTAGGTGGAGTTCACGGACACGGTGTTGGTGAGCCGGCTGGTGTCTCCGATGTTGCCGAGCTGCAAGCCGTTCGGGTTGAAGAAGCCGCTTTCCGCACCAGTGTCGCGACTGAACGTCGACGTGAAGCGCAGCTTGCCGGTAGGCTGGTAAAGCCAGCTCAATTGTCCGGTGGTGCCCGTGAAGTCGAGCTCCGAGACGCCATTGCGCGACTTGCGAGTGCCGTAACTCAGGCGAGCCGTGACGCTGCTCAACCCGGTGGGCACCCAGGTGCCGGTGAGGTCGACGTCGTAGCGGTCGAAATCGCGGCTGAGCTGATATTTGCCACGCGTGTAGCGCAAGGCGGTGCCCAGTGTCAGCAGGGCGCGCGGCTTGTAGGTCAGTCCCACGCTCCAGCCGTTCTGGTCCAACGCATTGCTCTTGTAAGCCGGGTCGGAATACGTCAGCTTGCGGTGGGTGTAAGAGGTGTCGAGCGACAGCAATGACGATGCTCCCCAGCGTCCCTTTGCGATGATCTCGTCGCGGTTCTCGATGTTTTTCGCCGTCGACAGGATCGTGCTGGTGCCACCGTAGTTGTAGAGACTTTGGGCGCTCGAATAACTCAGCGTGCCCGACAGGTCGTACAGCGTTTGCCAATCGACGCCGGCCAAGGCGTTGTAGTTGGTGTAGTTGAGCTGTTTCAGGTCGACGAAGCGGGTGTCGCGCACGGTGCCGCTGGCGTACAGGCGTTGACGGCCGATGGTCTGATCGACGCCCCCGATCAAACCGAAGCTGTACGAGGTGTCTCCGACCGCCTTGGGCAGGCGAAACACGTTGGAGTCATAGCCCACTGAAGTGCTGGCGCCGATGTAGTAGGGGTTCGGGTCCGCCTGCGCCGATCCTGACCATGACAAGGCCAGGGCGGCCGCCAGCGCGGACAGTGTGGCCATCAGCGAACTGCGTTTGTGTTGATGCGGCATGGTGATCGTCCGGCAAGAAACAGGGCAAACAAGGCAGTGGGCCGACATCAATAAGCCTGTGAATTGAAGAAAGCCACGCTGATGGTGCGGATGATGATTTGCAAGTCGAGTGCCAGCGACCAGTTGCGCAGGTACTCCAGGTCGTACTCGACACGGGCTTGCATCTTCTCGATGGTATCGGTCTCGCCCCGGTGGCCGTTGACCTGTGCCCAGCCGGTGATGCCCGGTTTGACCTTGTGCCTGACCATGTAGGCCTTGATCAGATTGCGATATTCCTCGTTGTGTGCCACGGCATGCGGCCGCGGTCCGACGATGCTCATGCGGCCTTGCAACACGTTGATGAATTGCGGCAACTCATCGAGCGAGGTGCGGCGGATGAACGCGCCGAAGCGGGTCAGGCGGGGGTCGTTGGGCTTGGCTTGCTTCACCACGGGGCCGTTGTCCATCGTGGTCATGGAGCGGAATTTGTAGACGATGATCTCGTCGCCATCCAGCCCGTTGCGGCGCTGCTTGAAGACGATGGGCCCGGGCGAGCTGAGCTTGACGCCGATTGCCAGCACCAGCAGCACCGGTGAGATCAGCACCAGGATGATCGACGCCATCACCACATCGCTGACGCGCTTGGTCAGCTCGTTGGTGCCGGTGAACGGGGTTTCGCAGATGCCCACCACCGGCACGCCGTTCATGTCCTGCAGCCGGCCCTGGATGATGCCGATGCCGAACACATCGGGCACGAAGAACAGCGACGCGGTCGTGCCTTGCAACTGGTCGAGCAACTCGACGATGCGAGGCTGAGAGCCCAGCGGCAAGGTGATGAACACCTTGTGCACGCCGTGCCGTCGCACGAAAGACGCGACATCCTTCAGGCCGCCCAGGCAGTTGGTCGCAGCGGCCTCGTGCAGGCGCTCGTCTACCCGGTCGTCGAAATAGCCGAGGAAATCGACGTTGCGGTCTTCCAGGCTGGACAGTGCGCGCGACACCTTGACGCCCAGCCCGCTGCCGCCCACCACGATGGCGCTGCGGCGGCTGTCCAGCCGTGCGGCCTGCAGCTGCAGCACCTTCCTGCCGGCCCACACCGCGGCCCATTGCAGCAGCGGCGTGGCGACGGCCCAGGCGATCAGCGTCTCTTCCTCGAAAAAATGGAGGCTGCGCGTGGCGTAGGCACACAGCATCAGGATCACCAACAACATCAGCCAAGAAATGAAGATGTCGACGCTGGCGCCCAGCAGGCTGTCACGGAATCGGTTGCGCCCCGGAAAGTTCAGCGCAAACACCAGCAGGCACACGGTGAGCTGGGGCCGAGCGATCGGCTCGTCCATCCACTGGTTGGCGAGGATGAACGCCAGGACGGTGATCGCCGGTTCTAGAAAAGCGGCCACCAACGACGTGACCGATTGCGGTGCGCTGTAGAAAGTTCGTTTGTAGGTGCGATCTTCGTACATCGGTCGTGCGGGAAATGGTGAGGCTGTGCCGGGCGTCGGTCGTCGCCGGTCTGGAGGGTATAGCCATGGCCAGCCGCATGGCGCGGGCGACAGCGCCAAGTCGGGAGCCGAGATCGACCAATTCATTGTGTCCCACGCAGATGACGGTTTCATCCCCGCCTCAGGGTGGTTCGCCCCAGGCGGGTGCCTACAATCTCACGATGATGTTGGCGTTTGTGCAGTCTCTCGGTGCCACGGTAATCCCTCGCCTGGTCTTGCTGGTGAACCACGTGCTGCTGGCCGAGCCGATGGCGGCGCAGCGCTTGCGTCCGCACGCGGGAAAATGCATCCGTTTGCAACTGCGTGACACCCCGCCACTGCTGTCGTGGCTGCCCTCGGAGCTGACGGTGGGCGTGACTGCTGCTGGCCTGCTCGATTGGCATCCCGATGCCACCGAGCGCGCCGACCTGGTTGCAGCCGTGGACGCATCGAATCCCGCGCAGGCGCTGGCCGGCGCGATGGCAGGTCGGCGGCCTGCGGTCGAGGTGGCGGGTGACGCTGCCTTCGCCGCCGACGTGAGCTGGCTGATCGAGCATCTGCGCTGGGACGTGCAGGACGACCTCGCGCGAGTTCTGGGCGATGGCCCCGCGACGCAGTTGGCGCGGGTCGGCACGGCCGTGGCGGCCGGGCTGCGCGATGCGTTGCAAACCGTGGCGCAGTCGGCCGCCGATCGTTGGCAACCGCAGAATCCGACGCCCGCGGAGCCGCCGCCGCGATGAGGCACGTCACACGGCTGCTGTTCATCGTTTTCACGATCTACCGCTACGGCCTCGACGAGCTGGCCTTGTCGAACTTCCGGCAGCGCTGGGTGCGTGCGCTGGTGCGCGTCATCACCGCCAGCCGCCGCCTCGACGCGCCGCGCGGCGTGCGGCTGCGGATGGCATTGGAAAAGCTGGGCCCGATCTTCGTGAAGTTCGGGCAGGTGCTGTCCACGCGCCGCGACCTGATCCCGCCCGACCTCGCCGATGAACTCGCGCAGTTGCAGGACAACGTGCCGCCGTTTTCTGCGGCGCTGGCACGGCAGCTGATCGAGAAAGCCTACGGTCGCAGCGTCGAGGAGGTGTTCGCCAGCTTCGAGAGCGAGCCGGTGGCCAGCGCGTCGATTGCCCAGGTGCATTTCGCGACCTTGAAGGACGGCCGAGAGGTGGCGGTGAAGGTGCTGCGGCCGAACATGCTGTCGGTGATCGACGATGACCTGGCGCTGATGCGCACCATCGCGGTCTGGGTCGAGCGGCTGTCGGCCGATGGCAAGCGGCTCAAGCCGCGCGAGGTGGTGGCCGAGTTCGACAACCACCTGCACGACGAGCTCGACCTGGTGCGCGAAGCGGCCAACGCAGCCCAGCTGCGCCGCAACATGCAGGGCCTGAACCTGGTGATGGTGCCGGAGATGCACTGGGAGCTGTGCACGCAGACCGTGCTGGTGATGGAGCGCATGGACGGCGTGCCGATCAGCCAGACGCAGCGGCTGCTCGACGCCGGCGTCGACATCCCGAAGTTGGCCCGCGACGGCGTGACGATCTTCTTCACCCAGGTGTTCCGCGATGGCTTCTTCCATGCCGACATGCACCCAGGCAACATCCAGGTCAGCTTGGCGCCGGCCACCTTCGGGCGCTACATCGCGCTGGATTTCGGCATCGTCGGCACGCTGAC
>JANXTP010000190.1 GCA_025352345.1 Burkholderiales bacterium
GTCCAGTCGCGCTCGCCGTCGAGCCACTGCGCGCCGTCGCGATCGCGCTGGTGCAACCAGTCGATGTAGCGTGGCGCGAAGCGCTCGAAAGTCGCGGCGAAGGGCAGGAAATCGGCATCGACCAGGCCCAGCGCGGTCTGCGCTTCGATGGCGGAAGTGGCCAGCGCACTGAGGTCGCCGTCCAACTCACGAGGCTCAGGACGCGCCAGATGAAAGTGGTGCAGTACCGCATGCAGCCAGGTGCCGTAGTCGCGCTTCTCGACCTCGCCATCGAGTTCCTCGACGGCTTGCAAGCCCAGCATGCGCAGCGCGAAGAAACGGTACGGACAGATGCGCAAGGCCTCGCAGGCGCTGGCGCTCAGGCGACCGGGCAGCAGCGTCGGGGCAATCGGTAGCGGCCGTGCGACGGGGTTCGACGACACCACCTGCTCGATCCGGGTGTCGGGTGCCGATGCGGCGGTCGGGTGCCCGGCCTGGCGTTGCGCCGACAGCAGCCGTTCGAGCCAGGGGCTGGCCGACAGTGGCTCGCCATCGTTGTCGGTGCGCCGCAACAAGGTCACCGGCGCGCTGCGCAGAGCCTGCGCGAATGCGATGAGGTCCCGTCCGCGGCGCTGGGCAGCGGTCAAAAGACCGAGCGCCTCGGCTTCGCTGTCGTTGAGCAGAGGGTGCGGCGACGGGGTCGCGCCGAGTTGCTTTTCATCGGCCCCGGGCCAGACCACGGCCGCGAACGGCCGCAGCATCGCGCGCACCGCCGGGATCACGATGACCGCTGGCGCCTCGGGCGTGGCCGGCACATAGCTCGCCTGCTCCAGCGCGGCATCTACCCAGCGCGCGTAATCGGCCAGCGTCAGCACCTCGGGGTGGGCCGACCAGAGGTCGGCGCCGGTCAGGTGCAGGGCGGACAGCACCTGCTGACCCGCCTCGTCATCGGCCAGCGCGGTGGTCAGCCCGCTGACTTGCAGAGCGGCCGACAAACGCAGGCTCCAGGCAGCCAGAGCTTGGGCGCCGGCGCCGCGCAACGGCTCAGTTGCCCGCGCAGCCGCTTCCCACAACGCAGCAGCGGCCGCGGGCAGGCGCTCCGGGTTCACCGCAACCGGTCGCGACCAATGCTGGCGGCGCAGCGTATCTTCGAGCACCGCGATAGCAACGGCATCGACCCCGTCGGTCGGCCATGATTTGATCGCGTCCAGCACCTCGTCCACGGTGGCCGTTGGCGACGCCGCCCGCAACAGCGCAACCACACCAGCTGCCGCGCGAGTGGTCGACAAGGTCCAACCGGTTTCGTCGCGCAGCGGCACGCCTTGCCGGGCCAGCAGGGCGCGCACCCGGCGGGCCAGCAGCCGGTCTTGCGCAATCAGCGCGACCGGCGCGCCGTGCAGGGCCACGTCGGTGAGCAACTGCGCGGCGGTACGCTGAGCCTCGTCCTCGAAGCCGCTGCACACCTGGACACGGATGGCGGCGCGGATCGCCACGGCACGGATCGCATCGTCGCCAAGCGGGTCGGCATCGATCCACAGCACCGGGACGGCGGCTTCGTCGAGCAGCCGCTGTGTCAGCGCGTCGACACCGCCCGCCTGCACTGCGATCCAGGCCGAGGGTCGCCATGAAAACAGCACGTCGGTCGGCGCCGCAGCCATCGCCGCGGCCCATTCGAACGCGATGCGCGCCAGATGGCGCTCGGTGCTGCCGATGCCTCCGACGGCGCCCAGCGCGGACTGGCCGGTGACGCGATACGACTCGCGTTGCGACGGCGGCACAGCAGCCAGCGCGCGGGCGATGGCCTGGGCCGTCTGCGCCAGCGTCTGGGCCGCCTGATCGAAGGCACGGGGATCGCGACGTAGCCATCCAGCGAAGACCGACTGGCCGCGCAGCAGCCGTCGCGCCGTCAGCGTGTCCAGCGCGGCATCGAAGCAGATATCGTCGCCCGATGGGGGTTCGACTGGAGCGATGCTGCGGGCCAGCGTCTGCGTGGTTTCGACGCGCGGCATCCAGAGATCACCCTGCGCCCAGGCCGCGCGCGCGAGCGGCAGGTGCTGTGCAAACGGCACCAGGAACACCGCATCGCGCAGCGCCGCGCCGTGCTCGCCGGCCCAGCGCACGGCAGCGGCCACAGCCGCAGACCAGGGGTCGCCACGCTCGTCCCAGAGAAAGATTTTCATCATCGTGGCGATAGGGAAACAGTCGTGGCGCTGAGCCTTGCGCCGCGAGGCGATGACCCCAATGTGTCAAAATCATTGTGCCTTGTCGCCCACTTTTGGGCCCGCTCGTACCGAGGATCCATCATGAGCAGTGAACTGATCACACACACGTCTGACGCGTCTTTCGACAGCGACGTCATCAAATCCAGCAAGCCCGTTTTGGTGGACTATTGGGCGGAATGGTGCGGCCCCTGCAAGGCTATCGCGCCGATCCTCGACGAGGTGTCGAAGGCCTATGACGGCCGGCTGCAGATCACCAAGATGAACGTCGACGAGAACCGTGACGTGCCGGCCAAGTACGGCATCCGTGGCATCCCGACGCTGATGCTGTTCAAGGACGGCGCACTGGCGGCGACCAAGGTCGGCGCGCTGACGAAGGCCCAGTTGACAGCGTTCATAGACGGCAACCTATAATTGGTTTGTTCGGGTGGCGCTCTCCGCTTCACCCTTTCAGTCGCCATCAACCTCATTCTCAGGTCCAGGCGCAGCAGCGATACCGCCAAACGACAAGCTGGCGGTTCCATCTTCGCCCTTCGGCTGTACAGCGCGTCCACATCGACCGTGCTTTGCTCAGGTCCCTCGACAGAAGGCGCCACAGCATCCGCCCCCACCTCCGCCCTCCTTCCTGGTTATGCCTCCATGCACCTGTCTGAACTGAAAGCGCTTCACGTTTCCGAACTCATCACGATGGGCGAGGCGCTGGAGATCGAGAACGTCACCCGGCTGCGCAAGCAGGAGCTGATGTTCGCGATCATGAAGAAGCGCGCCAAGGGCGGCGAACAAGTCTTCGGTGACGGCGTGCTGGAGGTGCTGCCCGACGGCTTCGGCTTTCTGCGTGCGCCGGACGCCAGCTACATGGCATCGACCGATGACATCTACCTGAGCCCAAGCCAGATCCGCCGCTTCAACCTGCATACCGGCGACGACGTCGAAGGCGAGGTTCGGGTGCCGAAGGACGGCGAGCGCTACTTCGCGCTGGTCAAGGTCGACAAGGTCAACGGCCTGACGCCCGAGGAGAGCAAGAACAAGATCATGTTCGAGAACTTGACACCGCTGTTCCCGAAAGAACAGTTCAAGCTTGAACGCGACATCAAGTCCGAAGAGAACATCACGGCCCGCATCGTCGACCTGATCGCACCGATCGGCAAGGGCCAGCGCGCGCTGCTGGTGTCGGCGCCGAAGAGCGGCAAGACGGTGATGATGCAGCAGCTCGCGCACGCCATCGTCGCCAACTACCCCGAAGCCCACCTGATCGTGCTGCTGGTCGACGAGCGGCCGGAAGAAGTGACCGAGATGCAGCGCACCGTGCGCGGCGAGGTCATCAGCTCGACCTTCGACGAGCCGGCACAGCGCCACGTGCAGGTCGCTGAAATGGTGATCGAGCGCGCGAAGCGTCTGGTCGAGATGAAGAAGGACGTGGTGATCCTGCTCGACTCGATCACCCGCCTGGCTCGCGCCTACAACAACGTGCTGCCGTCCTCCGGCAAGGTACTGACCGGCGGCGTCGACGCGAACGCGTTGCAGCGCCCGAAACGC
>JANXTP010000207.1 GCA_025352345.1 Burkholderiales bacterium
GTCTGCTGCACCTGAAAGTGGGTCGCCAAAGCCTGTGGATCAACTTGGCGCGACAGTAGTGCGTACGCGATACCAGCGGCGGATCGCCCGTTGTGCTGGGACTTCCACGAGCGTACGCAACAGTGTGGCGATACTTACACAGAAGACTGTGGCGGCGCCGATCGCCATCTCCGTAGTCCACCCGTTTGCGAGTGCCTGTCGAATGACCACATAGCCGATGTTCTGATGCACGAGGTAGAGCGAGTAGGAGATCGAGCCTAAGAACAAGAATGGACGGATCACGAGGAAGCGCATCGTTCCGAACGCGGCTCCCGCGATTAAGAGGCACGCCAGCGCGGCAACGGCTGAGAAAACGAAGCGATGGTTCGCGTAGCCTGCTACGGCGATCGATGCGAGAAGCAACGCTACGTGATACCAGCGTACGCGCCTCGCCGCCCGCGCATCGAATACCAAGATGCCGATGGAGAAAAAAGGAACAAATTCTGCAAGCGAGATTTTCAACGCACGGCCTGGAATACCTATTCCGAACGCGTCCTGTGTCGCCCTCAATGCAATTGCGGCGAGCAGTCCCGCGCACACAAGCGCAATGCGGCGATTGAGCACGCCGAAGGTGAGCGCGAGCGCGGTCCAAGCATAAAAGATCAGCTCAATGTACAGACTCCAGTAGGCGCCATCGACGTGTGGCATGCCGAAAAACTCCTGCAACATCGTTAGGTTGAACAGCGCACGCAACGCGCCTACCTCTCGCCCCGGCAGGCCAAAAACGGCGACGATGATCCAGGTAAGGGCAACGCTTACAGCGTATGCAGGCCAAAGGCGTGAAAACCGAGAAATGAAGAAGTCGCGTACATGGCGGGTGCGCGATGTGGTCCAAGTGATCACGAACCCACTGATGGCGAAAAAGAACTCAACGCCGAGGGCACCGTGTGGGAATGTCAGTAGCGGCGCTTCGCGGTAGCCGTAGATGCCGTCGAAACGGCTCGTGTAGTGGAACAGCAGCACGGCGACTACGGCGAAGCCGCGCAGTGAGTCGAGCTCTGAAATTCGCAAGTCGTGAGTATCAGCCTCGAGAGGATATTTGCTCAATTGAATTTAGTTCCGTACGTTCTTGGAGTTCCTCAAAATCACGATTCCAGCGCGGCTCCAATCGCCTTTCTGGATCGTACTTAATGTGCCAGAGATGGTGCACTTGAGGACTACCCAGCTTGCAGGTCAGCATCGCCCTGGCGCCCTAGGCGCGCAGCGACATGCCATTGGCAATCGACAGCGAAGTACCGAACAGCTAGACGGGGCCGGGCAGGATCAGCGACGTACCGACCGGGGAAAAAGCCGTCGGGTGTATCTGGAAGAAATAACTCATGCCCTGGGCCATTTCGGCGCCGCGGTTGAAGTGGAACACGTAGGCGGCGATCGGCTCCGGGTGCACAGACAGCATCCAGAGGCCGCGCACCAGCAAGCCGGCGACAAGCTAGGGAATCCAGGTGCTGCGCCATTTGACGGTGGGGCTGCCAGCCGCAGCGCTCATGGCCGCAGTCCGACCCGACCGGCGATGCCGACCCATCGGTGCAGCAATGCACGCACGAGCAGCCGGTGCCGGTATCGACGCGCGCTCGGTGCCAATCGTCGCGCCGCGTCGTCGAGCAACTTGCGCATGGCGTCGGTTGTCAACGACGGAAAGTCCGCTGGTGCCACCAGTGCGTCGAACTGCGCCGGTGTGCCGTTCCATTGGCGCACCGGGAAGCCGTAGAAGCGGTAGCGGGGGTCGTCCAGCGGCAACAGGTCGATGTCCTCGCGCTGTGCCGGGTTGAACATGCCGAACACCGGCATGTGGATGGTCTGTGCGTCGGACAACCAGGCAGCGAGCCAGGAAAACGTGCTCACGCTGGTCACGACATGCCGCGCGGAGCGAATGAGCTCGAAATCGCCCATCGGCCCACGGCTCTGCAGCATCGTGGCAGTCGGGAAAGCCTGCCTGATCGCCCGCGAGTAGGCATCGTCGCTGATCTGACCCATGAATACCGGGCGCAGGCCGGTAGCTGCGACGATCTGGCGGTAGAAAGCCACCGGGATCGGACCGTAGTCGGGGTGGGTGTCGGCCAGTATCTCGGCCCCGCGCACGTTGATCAACAGGGCATCGGCCAAACCGTCCGGCATCGCCGTTGCCCGTCGTGGGAACAACGGCTGGTAGCTCGCACGCGGCAGGTAGTGGTGCATGCGGAAGCCGAGTGCGGCCAGTTCCAGTTCACGGATCGTGCCATTGGCCAGCAGGCGTTCGAGAAGCATCAAGTCCAGATGCTGGCCGATGAGCCTGAGGCGGCGCGGCGCGAGCGGCGCTGCGAGCTTTCTCGTCAAGCCCCAGTCGGGCAGATCAATGCCGCCGATGTCGAGCCCGCGCAACCGTTGCTGCAAGGACTCAGCGAGCATCAACTGCAGCATCTGGTTGCCCAGGTTGCCCACCGGTACGACTTCGATGCGAGAGACCATCGTCAGCCTTCCACCAGTTTTCGACGCCGCGCTGACCACCACGCACGGCCTGCATCAAGTGCAGTCCTCTCCGGCCCGGCAGGGCGGCCGCAGGCCCACCACAAGGTGGCCAGCACAGCGATGTACAACGCGGTGCTGGCAGGTACCAGCAATGCCAGAGTGGCGATGTCGCCCCATTGGTTGCCCAGTTGAGCCAGTGCCCAGCGGCAGGCCGCGACCATCGCGACGGCGGCTGCGGCGCTGCGCCAGACGGCCGCCGGCAGGTCCAGCGGCGACAGCTTCATCGCCACCGTCACGCGCCACCACAGCAACCCGAAGGTGACGACCGAACCTGCAACCATGGACCACGGCACAGCCATCAAACCGACGATGGGAAAGGTCGTCAGCAACACGGTCAGCCGTGTCGCCACTGCAGCGAATGTCACCTGCGTGTTGACCTCGGGCCGCCCCAGCACCATGAACACCGGGTACACGCCGCACAGGCAAGAGCGGACGGCGCCGTAGAGCACGTAGACCTGAATGAAAGGTATTGCCTCGCGGCCCTTTTCGCCCAGGACAAGGTTGACCGCTGGCTCGGCCAGCACACCCAGGCCCAGGCTCAGCGGCACGCCGATTGCCGCCACCAGTCCGATGCTCGTCATCAGCGTGCTGCGGAAGCGATCGACCTGTGTTGCCACCTTCACATAGCCAGCATAGAGCGCCTTCTCGATCGGCCAGACCAGCTCCATCACCATGCCGCTGATCTCTTCGGCCACCCGCAAGATGCCTACCGTGTGGGCGTTGAAGGCGCGTTGCACGACGACCTTGTCGGTCTGATTGCCCGCGTAGAGAACGATGTTGTTGACCAGGATCCACAGCGAGAACCGCATCACGCTGCGCCAACCCGACAAGGACAGCCGCGGGCGGTAGGGATGCAGTGCATAGCTCAGGACGATCCCCGCCAGGCGGCCGGAGAGCACGCCGAGCACCAGGGCCCAGTAGTTGCGCAGTGTGAAGGCGGCCACGAGCGTGACGACGAAGCTGACGACCTTCTGCGCGACCTTGAGCTTGAACTCCTTCTGGAACTCCAGGTTCTTGCTGAAGTCCACGGTGCCAATGTTTTGCAACCCGTCGAGCAGCGGCACCAATGCCAGTACCAGTATCACCTGGGTCAGCCGCGGCTCGTCGAGGAAACCGGCTGCGAACGGCGCCGAAGCCGCCAGTAACACGGCGACGACGAGGCCACGCAGGAAATTCAGCGTCCAGGTGACGTCGTAGTCGGGGCGCGTGGCTTGCGAATTGCGCAGCAGCGCCTGATCGAAGCCGAATTCGGCAAAGACCTCGACAAACCCGACCACGAGCATGGCCAGTGCGACGATGCCGAAGTCCGACGGGTCGAGGATACGGAACAGGATGACGATGCTGACGAGCCCGATCGCACGCAGCGACAGCCGGAGCATGACCAGCACCAGGCCGCCCGTGGCCATGCGCTGCCCGATCGAGGCGTCGCTCACGGTCTGGCTTCCAGGCGCGGTGCGAAGCTGCCCAGCGCTGTTTTGACAAGTGCCTTCCAGGCACCGACATAGGCCGGGTCTGTGCGCAGCGACATCCACACACCGCGGCGCGCACCACTCAACCGCCCCGCCTGCAGGTTGGCCATGGCAAATTCACTCCAGCTTTTCGCCAAGGCCCGGCGCACCTGCGACGGATTGGCCGAAGGCGCATGGTCGTCGCCGTAGCCCCATTGCGCCAGCGCGCGGGCAACGACGACACCGCGGTAGTTTTCGTTCGGCGCCGAGCGTGTGATGCTGGCAGGATGTTGGCGGTACAGCGCCAGCGGCCTCGCCACGCGCAGGATTGGCGTCACGCGGGACGCACGCAGCCAGAGGTCGTAATCCTCACCGATGCGCAGCTGCGTATCGAAACTGCCGGTTTCCTTGAGCAAGCTGCGCTGCATCAGCACGGTGGACGTCCAGACCTCGCAGTCCAGCAGCAGCTGCGGATAGATCCAGCCGCTGGGGCCGGTCCAGAGTGCCTCGATGCCGGCTCGCTGGTGCAGGTTTTGCAGGAAGCCGACCTCCGGGCTGGCCTCATCGCTGGGCCAGACGGACCATGCGGTGTAGGTCATGCGTGATTCGGGCGTTGCTGCGGCAACGGCCATCTGCGCTGTCAGCTTGCCCGGCAGCCAGACGTCGTCTGCGTCGAGGAAGGCCACCCACTCGCCGTGCGCCTCTGCGATGCCGCGGTTGCGCGCCGCTGCCACGCCCTGGTTGGTTTGCTCGATGACAGTAACGCTTGGAAATTCCCGACGTATCCATGCTGCTGAGCCATCTGTGGAGCCATCGTCGACGACGATTACTTCCAGCGTCGGCCAACCTTGATCAAACACCGAGCGCAAGGCCGCACCCACATAAGCGACGCCATTGAAGCAGGGCACGACGACGGAAATCATGGGCGGTACTTCCGAGGCTGCAGGCGTAGGCGTACCGGCGGAAGCACCCGTCAAGTCAACCCTCGCCTTCTGGTGTCGCTTCGGTCGGCGTCGGCACGGATTGAGCGGACTTGCGGCGCGCCCACACGCGGCCGGCATGGTGCTTTGCGGCGCTTGCCAGCCCTTGCCATGAGCGTGGGTCGAAGGCCACGATGCCCTGGCGTTCACGACGATGCGACATCCAGTCGACCTTGTAGCCGTCGTCACCGGTCAGGTAGTCGACATCGACAACGCCTTCGTCGTCGATTGCTCGGCGCATCATCTCGGCCGACAGCACCGATCCGGCGGAGAAGCGCTTGTACTCCTCGTCGTAGGCCAGTTTGTAGATCAACGCGTGGCGGTCCTTCACCAGCCACAACTGGGCGGCAATCGGCCGATCTTCGAACCGCAAGACGCCCAGACGTAGCCAGCCATGTTCTGCTGCCATGCGACACAGGCCAGGCACAAATTCGGGGAATGGTTCAGGCACTTTCCAGCTTTGGGCATAGATCGCCACAAAGTCAGCGATCGCTTGGTCCAAGTTGGGCCCAATCGCTTTGTGTATCTCTAGGGTCCAAACGCCGGCGGCATCAAGCTTCTTGCGCCCTCGCTTGATCGTATTTCTCAGGCGAGAAGGGATGCTGGGCTCGTAGGTGGCGTAGGAACGCTTGTCAACCTTCAAGTGCCAGTTGCCAAAGCAGAAATAGCGGTCTGTCCAATAGCCTTCAGCTTCTAGCGCCCCCTGCATCAGGGGGTAGAAACAGCTATCGATGTCCAGTGGCTGCAGATCGATGACGGCGAAAGGCTGATGTCGGCGCCGCAAGTGGACGATCGCTGCACGCAATGCGGGCACCGACAGGTGACTGGTGTCGCCAATCGGCCCATACAGACTGCTGTAGTAGTTGCTGAGGCTGGTGACCGCTGGCCCAAAGATCGCCGCCGTCGAGCGGGTGTTTTTCAACAATGGCAGGCAGAACGAAGTGCCATTTCGCACGTGAGTTACGACGACCCACAGGCGTTCGAAATGCGGTTCTAGCCCTCGCGCCGCGAGATTTTCAAACCACGCCAAGGTGGTGAACAAATCGCTTTTTCCCTCGGCATGACATAACGCCTTTGTCCGCACTTCCAGATCGGAAAGGTTGTCAAATGTACTGACCTCGAAATCGGAGACGAGGTCAGATGGCGGGCTCGCCGCGCCGATGGCAGCGCTCACTCTGCAGGTTCTTTCCAGCGATTGACTTGCTTCAGGCGGTCAGCCAGTTCAGTGCGCTCGTAACCTAGCTTCAGCGCGAGATGGGCCTGTTGCAGCGCTTTTTCGAATTCACCCAATTCGAAATACGTCAAGCCGATGTTGTAGTGAGACGCAGCGTTATCGTCTACAACGACCGCTGCATAGTCCAATTGCTGTACTGCCTCCGCCGGGCGTTTCAATTGCGCTAAGTAAAGGGCATACAGGGACCTGACAACCGTATCTTTGGGGCGGAAGCGGGTTGCACGATCGAAATAGCATTCGATAGAGTACTTCAGCTCTGGAGGTTGCAGACTTTTGGTTTTCATGCCCCAACGCATGATGGCGGCAAGTGCCCGGTGGTGGTTGGGTGACGCATTCAGCGTGTAGGACAAATCTCCCCCCAGATACCCGGATTCGCCGCCCATGAGCGACTCCACTTTCGGCGTGAAGTGGAACGCGTCGACAATTCCTACATGACTGTGTTCACTGACATAGTCGTATGGTCCGTAATGCTTGGGAATCGCGACAGGCGCGCATTCAGCAGCCACTCCCTGCCCCACCGCTGTCAGTGCCCAAAGCCCAATGCCAATTGATGCAACTGCCTTCACGCGGAGATGCACCATCGCCCGCGACTTGAACCCTCTGAGAAATACCATAGAGACTCTCATGTGCCTGAAGTGGCGCACGGCACTGCGACAACAGGGGATCGCTCTTTTGCAAGCCACGCCGTGAAAGCTTCCTCAAAGCCGAACTGCCCTGCCTTTTGAGACAGTGTGTGATCCGCACCAGGCAGGTCTACTTTATGGACTCCAACTTTAGCCATTGAGTCACACCACGTCCTTGAAGTCTTGGCGTAATCGACAAACTCGCGTGCGGTTAAATCATTACCGCTCAGTACGAGCAATATGTCGCCCTTGAACTGACACCACGCCAGCGCCATGGCTTGCTGAAAAGGCGGCCTTGGCCAACTGACAGGCTTTTGATGGTCAGCCACGCTACGGCGAACGGTACTGGCGATGTCTGTCAATGCGCCCAAGCCTATACCGCCTCGGAGCAATTTTCGCCAAAATGTACGATCCATCAGTCGATCCCGGTAGTAGTGCTTGAGATGGGCACGTGCCAACGATTCCGTGGAACGTACCCAGGGATTGAGCAAACACAGGCCCGTCACTCGCTGATCACTTGTCTCGTACAGGTAGAGCAGTGCTGCGGAGGCACCGTCGCACAGACCGCACAACACCAGATGATCAATGTTTGGTGCTTGCGTCTGAAACGTGTCGATTGCCGCAGCGACATCGGAGCTGACCGCTTCGAAGATGCGCTGCGTACCTTCGGCATCACCCATGCCTCGATAGTCGAAGCGCAGGACGGCATGACCGTGTGAGGCCAGGGCGCGTGCCAATTGAACGAATTGGCGGTGCGATCCAGCGCGGTACTGCGGCCCGCCCACGATGATGACAACACCAGTGCGGGCAGCAGCCAAGCCGACCGATGGCGCCGAGATGACGCCGATCAGGCGCTCACCGGCGCAGTCGAAGGTGACCGCACTTTCGGTGTAAGTCATGCTGATTCAACAGATGTGATTCGGTGTTCTAGGGAGGTTCGACGACTGTGCGTGCAGAGCACCCTGGCTGTGGTGGCGTCCAGCAACGCTGGCGCATCTTCAATCTCCGTCGTCTGCCAAAACTCGGGACCGACCGCCATCTGGTGATTCACCTCAAACCCGGCATCACGCCATGCCGCGACGCCGCGCTCGGTGGCGGGCGACAACATGGCATCGTCACGCGGCGTCACGTCGATCCACTCAACACGACCCCGGTGCGCAGGAGGCGTCAACGTGGCGGCCTCCAGGCCCGCTGCGAGCGCGGGCGAGATGGCGTACCCCGCAATCTCAACGGCTGAACCCGACGCAAGCTGTTGCCGCAGTGCGTTCATCGCACCCTTCGATTTGCCGTCGAGTATGTCTCCCACGACCTTCAATCGCAGGAACTGCTGTAGCAACGGCTTGCCCGCGCCAGGGGCCTGCCAAAACAAAAAATCGCAGGGTTGACTGAGTTGGCGTGCCGCATCGACCGCGACGAGGCAGCCCGCTCGCAAGCCCCACAACCACACGGGTGCCGGGTACTGCTGCCGAAGCCACAGGCAACCTTCGACCACATCGGCCACCCAGTCGTCCCAGGTGGCATCGCCGAAGTCACCACTGCTGTCGCCGCAGCCCAGCAGGTCGATTTGCAACACGGCAAAACCGGCCGCTGCGAGGGCTCGCGACTGCAACGCTGCCATCCGACGTGCCTTGTTCATTTCCTCGGCGAAGGGGTGCACGTAGACGACTGCGCCGCGAGCCGAGGTACTTGCCGGTCGGTGCAACACGCAGAAGCGCTGCCCTCGCAGCCCCTGCGGCATGGGGAGGAAGAAAGGTTCAACGGGCATCATGGGCATAGGCCTTCTCCAGCGAAGAAGGCGCAGCGATCAGGTGCTGGCCGGTGTGGCGAGTTTGCTGCTGACGAAATCCGCCAGCGCACCCACCGTGGCGAAGGTGTCGCCATCGATGTCGTCGTCATCGACGCAGATGCCGAACTGCTCTTCCAGCGTGGTGATCAGCGTCACCACCGCCATCGAATCGAGTTCGGCAATGGCGCCCAGCAGGCGGGTGTCTCGGTTGAACGAGGCCGAGCGTCCGTCCAGGCTCAGCACTTGGTCAAGTACTCGCACGACTTGTTGGCAGACGTTCATTCTTGTCCTTTATTAACCACTGCGCTCAAGCAATGAGTTTAGGCTGCGACCTGGCACCGATCAACTTGCGGCGACCCTCAAGTGCGACGGCGTCGTGAGGTGCTGCACGCTGCCCGGAACTGCTGCACACCCCGGGCGCGCTGGCGTAAATTCACCGTGCCATACTTTTTCAATCGCCTTTTGTCCGCCGGGGTTTTGCCGCCAGCGCCTTCGCATGCTTGAGTCGCATCTCTTAGCTGATTTGATCACTTGTGCGTGTGAGCGATCGCCTGCAGCCGAAGCGCTCACTCACGGCGGCGTGAGCATCGACTATCAGGTACTGCAGCGCGATGTCCAAGGTTTTGCTGGTGCGCTCGCCGCCCTCGGTGTCAAGCGCGGCGAGCGCGTGGGCATCTACCTGGAAAAGCGCTTCGAGACGGTGATCGCCAGCTTCGGCGCGGCGGCTGCGGGCGCTGTTTTCGTGCCGCTGAACCCGCTGCTCAAGGCTGAGCAGGTCGGCTACATCCTGCGCGATTGCCAAGTGCGCGTGCTCATCACCTCGCCCGAGCGATTGCCGTCGTTGGCAGACACCTTGATGCAATGCCCCGATTTGCGCTGCGTCGTGCTGACCGAGGGCCCTGAGGACGTGACATCGGCGCCCAGTGCGCAGCCCATCACACGCTGGCGCGACCTGTTGGCCGGGCCGCAGAAGCCCGTGCACCGGGTCATCGACACCGACATGGCCGCCATCCTCTACACCTCGGGCAGCACGGGCAGGCCGAAGGGTGTGGTGCTCTCCCACCGCAACATGGTGGCCGGAGCCAAGAGCGTGGCGTCCTATCTCGGCAACCATGCTGGCGACACGCTGCTGGCTGCGTTGCCGCTGTCCTTCGATGCCGGTTTCAGCCAACTGACCACGGCCTTCCACAGCGGTGCGCGGGTGGTGCTGCTGAACTACCTGCTGCCG
>JANXTP010000240.1 GCA_025352345.1 Burkholderiales bacterium
TGGAGGCCGACCATTTCTGCATGCACTGGCGCGGTGTCAAGGACACCAGCGCGAAAATGGTCAACAGCGTGATGCGCGGATCGTTCCTGAAAGACGCGAACCTGCGGCGCGAGTTCCTGTCGCTGCTCGATCGCCAGAAGACCTGACATGCCGTCCGTGACCACACCCGGGAGAATTTCATGCTCGTGCGCTTGATGTACGTCAGTCGTGCGTCCGACTCGGTGAACCAGAACGAGTTGGTCGCGATCCTGAAGAAATCGAAAGCCAATAACGTCGGGCTCGGTGTCACCGGCGTGCTGTGCTTTTCCGCTGGCATCTTCCTGCAGGTGCTCGAAGGCGGGCGATCAGCGGTCAGTGCGCTTTACAACAAGATCGCCAACGACCCGCGGCACCACGATGTGGTGCTGCTGAGCTACGAGGAGGTCAACGAACGCAGCTTCGCCGGCTGGTCGATGGGCCGTGCCAACCTGGCGCGGCTGAACCCGTCGCTGGTGATGAAGTATTCCGAGACCGCGCTCCTGAACCCGTACGCGGTGTCTGGAAAGATGTCGATGGCCTTGTTCAACGAAATGGTCGCCTCGGCGGCGATCATCTGCGAGAACTGATCGACCCTGGCCGCCCACCCGCCAAAGCGGCTGTCACAACGTGCCGGCTGGCTGAAAGCCGAAGGCGCTGGCCACCAGCCCGGTCGGGAACTGACGGATCGCCTCGTTGTAGGCCTGTGTGGCCGCGTTGAACTGGCTGCGTGCGAAGGCCAGCGTGTTGTCGGCTGCGGCCAGCTGTTCGGAGTGGACTTCAAGTTCGAGGCCACTCAGCCGCTGCTGCCGCGCTGGCAACTCGGCCTGCAGCTGCTGTCGAGCGGCGACCAAGGCCTCTTCGGCCAGCCGCAGGCTGGTGGCCGCGCTGACTGTGCTGGGCCGGGCTCGCAGGCCGTCGCAGGCCGATTGCAGCTGAGCGCAGGCCATCAATACCGCCTCGTACAGCGCGGGTGCCTGGTCGAGCACCGCGTGCAGCCCCTGGGCCCACTGCATCAACAGCTGATGGCGGTGCTGCACTTGAGCATCGACAGGCACAAAGGCCTTGGCGATGGCGTCGCGCAGCGCGATCAATCGGTTGTAGGCACCCACCGCCCAGAACACCAGCACCGCACAACCCACCAGCGCGGCGATCTGCGTGTCGGTCATTGGCTGAGCCCGGAGATCTGCGCCGCGCGCAGGATCAAGTGCGCACCTCGCCCTGCCCCAGCACCACCCACTTCAACGAGGTCAGGCCGTCGAGGCCGACCGGGCCGCGCGCGTGCAGCTTGTCGGTGCTGATACCGATCTCGGCGCCGAGGCCGTACTCGAAGCCATCGGCGAAACGCGTGCTGGCGTTGACCATCACGCTGGACGAATCGACCTCGCGCACAAAGCGCATGGCGCTCGGGTGGTGCGCGGTCAGGATCGCGTCGGTGTGGTGTGAGCTGTAGCGGTTGATGTGGGCGATCGCGGCATCGAGGTCGGGCACCACAGCGATGCTGATGATCGGCGCCAGGTACTCCTCGAACCAGTCCTGTTCGGTGGCCGGCACGAGCTTCGCGTTCGGTACGGTGGACAACAGCGCGAGGCTCTCCGCATCGCCGCGCATCTCGACGCCCTTGGCGGCAAACACCGCAGCAATGCGCGGCAAGAATTCAGCCGCGATGTCGGCATGCACCAGCAGCGACTCGGCCGCGTTGCACGGGCTGTACTTCTGCGTCTTCGCGTTGTCGGTCACGGCCACCGCCAGTGCCAGGTCGGCGCTGGCATCGACGTACACATGGCAATTGCCGTCGAGGTGCTTGATCACCGGCACCTTGGCTTCGCGCGAGATGCGCTCAATCAACCCCTTGCCGCCGCGCGGAATGATCACATCGACCGATTCCGGCGAGGTGATCAAAAAGCCGACGGCCGCGCGGTCGGTCGTTTCAACCAGTTGCACCGCACAGGGCGGCAGCGCGGCCTCGACAAGTGCGGCCTGCACCAGTTTCCACAGCGCGAGGTTGGAGTGAATCGCCTCCGAGCCGCCGCGCAGGATGCAGGCATTGCCGCTCTTGATGGCGAGCGATGCCGCCTCGATCGTCACGTTCGGCCGGCTCTCGTAGATCATTGCGAACACACCCAATGGCACCCGCATCTGGCCGACCGAGATGCCGCTCGGCCGTTGGCGCAGGTGGGTGATCTCGCCCACGGGGTCGGGCATGGCGGCGATCTGCTCGCAGCCTTCGGCCACGGTCTCGATGATCTTCGGTGTGAGCTTCAGGCGATCGAGCAGCGGCCCGGTGGTGCCAGCCGCCGTTGCCGCATGCAGATCCAGTGCATTGGCACTCACCAGTGAGTCGACATCTGCGCGCAGCAGCCGGGCCAGCGCGATCAGTGCGTGGTTCTTTGCGGCCGTTGGCGCTGCCGCCATGCGGGCACTGGCGGCGCGGGCAGAAGCGCCCATGCGGGCGACGACGTCTTTCAGGTCGGGTGGGCTCATGTACGCAATTGTCCCAAATTCGCCTTCTGTCCATCTTTGCGTTGGGCTGCCGAGGACGCGGGGTGACCG
>JANXTP010000245.1 GCA_025352345.1 Burkholderiales bacterium
GCTCAAGAGTGAAAGCGCGCTAGCGCACGGCTTGGCGAAGCCTCGGACCTGTCGTGACGATGCGATGCGCGTCGGGCCTGGAAACACCTGCTCCCGCCGCGACGATGGCCGGATAGGCGCTGCACAGTCCAGCCAGCACCCACGCTATTTGCTCGAACGTGCCAATGAAACTGACCGTCGCCATCATCAACAGGGTGCCCAGCATGCTGGCCGCCAGCACCGCGCCGAGGTTGACGTCGTCTTGGTTGCCCTTGCCGGCACCCCACATGGCCTTGGCCGAACTGAAAGCCGGGTAGGCGAAACAAGCGACGAACAAGGTCGCGCCGACGAGCCCGTAGAACACCGCTACCGACGCGTAGGTATTGACGATGTCGATGATGCCTTGCCCCTGGCGCAGTTCTTCCATGTACCGTGCCGCGAAGATGTCGCCGAACCATGGGTTCTGCTTGATCAACCGCCAGGAAACCTCGGCCACCTGCTGGCGATAGTCGACATTCCCCTGCTCCGTGGTGCCGACGAACGGAAGGGCGGCGATGATGCGCGCTCCGAACGAAGTCGTCGACAGGCCGGCAACCGCCGCCGCGACGCCGACACTGACGCCGACGATGTTGCGTCGGCCCGTCGGCGACAGAAACACATAAGTCAGCAGTATGGCGGCTGCCACGACCCAGGGCGCACGCGAATAGGTAGCGAACAATCCGGCCCAGAGGGCGACACCGACGATCCAGAGAACGCGCTTGGATTGATGGCTGCCCAGATAGAGCCAAAATCCGAATGCCGTGGCGAGCGCAACACCCATCGTCAACGAGTGACCCGCTGGCCCCTGGGCTCGCAAGACCCCATCGCGGAACAGCCAGGACAAGGTATTCGGATCCCCCCACCGTGCGGGAATGTTCGTGTACAGCAGCCACGAGCGCGCCGCCTCGAACACCACAATCGGTACCAGCACAACGCAGGCAAGCCAGAAGCTGGCCAGCGTGTCCCGCAATGCTGCCCGTTCGGCCGCACCACGACTGAAGACGTAGTACAGAACGTAGGTGTCGATCACGAAAAGCACCGCGCGTCTGACAGTGTTCGTCAGGGCTTCGTACGGGACATACACCACCAACTGGAGCAAGCCGAACGCGATCAGGGCCAGGTCGGCCTTCGCCAGGCCGGGACGATTGGCCTCGCCAGACCGCAACATTCTGATGGCCGCCGGAATCAGCAGCGCGATCGAGAAGATCCGGAAAGGTGTGAGCTCGAACAACAGGTTGACCAGCGGCAACGGGATCGGCACCCGCGCGAACGGCGCCGTGATGAACACGATCAGGTAAAGCGCAGTGGGGTGCGGGTCGCGTCGCCCGGCCCAGTAAACCACCGGAAAAGCGACTGCGGCGAAGACCCAAATGTTGGGCGACAGGAACGCTGCAGCGGTCAAGATCACCCAGACCATCCTGCGACGCGCGAAGTCGTCCTCCGCCATGAACTTGAGGCAGATCGGCTTCGCCAAGGCAAAGACGATCAGGGCCAGCGTCAGCACGACCACGAGCGATTTCAGTCCGTCGAGCATCGTCGGTGAATCTCCAGGCAACAAGAAGTTTCGCGGAGGCTGCGCTCCCCGGGACACACGCAATTGTCGCTGACGCACGAGCTGCCCCGGCGCGCGGCGCGGCTTCAATCTGTGTACATCACACACTCCCGCCAACTCCGTGCGAAGGTGAGCGCAGGTCGTGCTCGTGCGACGGCTCGAGGGAACGAATCTCGCCGCGGGTCGCTCACAATCCAGTTCGTTGAAGGAACGCCCCTTGGAGGTCAACCAGAATGAAACTGAACTACACCGCACTGACCCTCACCGCGCTGATGTGCGCCGCTTCCGTCGCGGGCTACGCGGCCCGTCCCGGTGCCAAAGCCGCCGACAAAGGCCAGGCCGTGTCGCTCGAGGCGATTGTCCCCAAGTCGTTCGGCGAGTGGCGTGAACTGCCCGACCAACAGGCGCAGGTCGTCAATCCGCAGACCAAGGAGTTGCTCGACAAGCTCTACAGCCAGATCCTCACGCGCACCTACGTGAACAAGGATGGTTACCGCGTCATGCTGTCGCTCGCCTACGGCGACGACCAGCGCGGCGGCCTCCAGGCGCATCGCCCGGAGGTGTGCTACCCGGCCCAGGGGTTCAAGCTCGGCGCGGTGCAGGACGGCCCGTTGCCGACCGCGTTCGGCAACATCGACGTGCGCCGCATCACCACCAGTCTGGGCAACCGCAACGAGCCGGTGACCTACTGGCTCACGGTCGGCGATCAGGTGATCCAGTCGGCACTGGACAAGCGCATCGCCCAGATCAAGCTCGGGCTGACCGGGCAGATCCCCGACGGTCTGCTGTTCCGGGTGTCGTCGATCGACACCGACAACAACCGCGGCTTCGCACTCCAGCAGAAGTTCACCGCCGACCTGATGTCGGCCGTCCCGGCACCGGCACGCAAGCAACTCAGCGGGCTCGGCGCCACGGCGTCAGCCGCCGCGGCAGGCTGAGAGGCTGCGACCGCGCGCTCTCGCCAGGACTTTGTCACGCAGCAACGGCCTGCCGCAGAGCTTCGATGGGTAGGTTCGGTCACAAGCGCGTTAGGCAGCGCAGATCCCATCGTCCTTGACGGTCCTATCTCAATCCATACAATGTATGCATGAGATTCGACTGGGATCCCTCCCCCCGCGTCAGAATAGTTGTCGCCTCCATAGATCAACCCCGGGGGCGGCGATGAAGGACGGACTTGGCTCGATACGGACAGACATTCAAAGACAGAGCGGTGGCGCGGTTGCTGCCGCCGGAGAGCGCGGCGATCGACT
>JANXTP010000262.1 GCA_025352345.1 Burkholderiales bacterium
ATCAGCGCTGGCTCACCGGCCTGAGCACCGATGCCGACTTGACCACGCTCGACCAGACCGGCCGCTGGGTGCTGATCTTCGAGGGCCGCCGCTACCAGGCCGCGTCCACCAATGCCTACCGATTCAACGTGCAGCCAGCGGTCACCACGACCACCGACATCGTGCTGGGCCAGCAGGTCGGCGTCACGCCGCGCTGGGCGGCTGGCGCGCCTGCGCTGGGCAGCGGAACCTCTCTCGCCTTCGACGCGATGCGCGAGGTCAGCGTGCCCAGCAGTGCAGCCAACAACCTGCGCAACGACCTCACGATCGAGGCCTGGATCCGCCCTGACCGAAGCCCGAACACCTGGGTGCCGATCGCCGTCAAGGGCAATGCTGCTGACCAAGCGTCCTACGAACTTTGGATCAACAACTACGGTTACCTGTGGCTGGGAACGAGAGACGCCACTGGGCGTCAAGCGGTGCAAAGCGCTGCCGGCTCAATCCAGTTCGGCCGATGGACGCATGTCGCTGCGGTCATCGACCGCAGCGCACCGACGCCGCAGCTGCGCATCTACATCGATGGTGTGCTCGCCGCGGCCAGCCCACCTGGAGTACTGCGCACCGCCCTCGCGATCGATCTGGCCGACCCGTTGCTCATTGGCGCCACGGCGGTTACCAGCGAAGGTTACTACGACCGCTTCGATGGCGCGATCGACGAATTCCATCTGTGGAACGTGGTGCGCAGCGACGCGCAGATTGCCACCGACCGCAACAACGCGATCACCACGCCTGCAGCTGGCCTGGCGCTTCGCCTGGGGTTCGATGAAGGCACAGGCACCACTGCAGTCGACAGCAGCGGCAATGGGGCCAGCGGCAGCATCGGCCACCTGTTCAGCGGCACGGCAGGCGCGATCGCTGGTGAGATCGCCCTGCCCGGCCAGACCGCGAGCTACCGTTTCACGCTGGCCAGCGATCGCCGCATCGCTCTGGATGCACTGCTCAATCCCCCGGGCAGCATCAATTGGACGCTGACTGGCCCGCAGGGTGTGGTGGCGGGGCGCAACCTCAACAGCAGCGACTCGTCGGACGCCTATCCGGTCTACGACCTGAAGGCCGGCAGCTACACGCTGACCATCGATGCGCCGGGCGATCAGACCGGCAACTACGCCTTGCGGCTGCTCGACTTTGCGGCGGCCACCGCCATCACGCCCGGCACACCGGTGGCCGCCGAGCTGCGCCCGGGCAGCGAAACCGATCTGTACCAGTTCAACGCCACGGCTGGCCAGCGCTTCTATTTCGATTTGCAGTCGATCAACTATGGCAATGGCCAGATTCGCCTGATCGCACCGAATGGACAGCAGGTCTGGGCCACCGGCCTGGGCGGCGACGTCGATGCGTTCAACGTGCCGCTGAGCGGCATCTACACGCTGCTGGTCGAAGGCCGGCGCTACAGCCAGCTGTCGGTCAACCCCTACCGCTTCAACCTGGTGCCGGCACCCGACACCACGACCGACATCACGCTGGGCCAGTCGGTCGGGCTGCAACCTCGTGGGGTACCGGGCGCGCTGGGCAATGCCTTGTCACTCGACAGCTTCAATCACATCGAACTGCCAGACAGCGCCGCCACCAACCAGACCGGCAGTGTGACCGTCGAGGCCTGGATCAACCCGTCGCACTTCGCCAACACTTGGATGCCGATCGTCACCAAGGACAACGCCGGGGTGCAGCGCAGCTACTCGCTGTGGCTGAACTCGAACGGCTCGGTTTATGGTGACACCCGCGATGCGTCCGGCATCCATGGCGCCAGCACGGCCGCCGGCGCGGTCAGCCTCAACGGCTGGACGCACGTGGCACTCGTCATCGACCGCAGTGCCGGCTCGGCCAGCGTGCATCTGTACATCAACGGCGTCGATGCGACCGCCAGCACCAATGGCGGTGTGCCGAACGCGACGCAGACAGCCGTGAGTTCAGGCGGCCCGCTGCGCATCGGTGCCAGCGGCGAACCGAACGGGCAGTACACCACCTTCGACGGCGCGATCGACGAGGTGCGCATCTGGTCGACCGCGCGCACGGCCACGCAGATCGCTGCCAACAAGAACACCGCGCTCAACGGCAGCGAGCCCGGGTTGGTTGTCGACCTGCCGCTCGACAGCATCAGTCAGGGCAGCACGTCCAACCTGGTGGCCGGTGGCGATGCCGGCAGCGTCATCAACACCTTCGCAGGGCTGCCCGGCACCATCGCCGGGGTGATCTCGGCGCCGGGCCAGACCGATCGCTATCGCTTCACGCTGGCGAATCGCACGACGGTTCTGCTCGACAACCTGAAGTCCACCAATTACACGCTCAACTGGCGGCTGACCGGTCCGGGTGGGTTCGATCTCGGCAAAAACCTGGAATCCACCGATTCGAGCGAAGGCTATCCGCTGCTCGATCTGGCCGCTGGCACGTACACCTTGACGATCGACGCCAGCGGCGACAACACCGCCCCGTACGGGTTGCGACTGATCGACCTGGCGACGCTGCCCACGCTGACCCCGGGCACATCGATCAGCGACAGCCTGCAGCCAGGCAGCCGTACCGATGGCTACCGCTTCGCTGGCAGCGCGGGCGACCGGTTCTATCTTGACCAGCAGGCTGCCTCCAACGGCGATGGCCGGGTGCGGCTGATTTCGCCATTCGGCGACGAGGTCTGGAACACCGCTCTGGGCAGCGACGTCGACACCTTCACCCTGCCCTTCAGCGGCAACTACACGCTGCTGGTCGAAGGCCGCCGCTACAACACCGACGTTCCCAACGCCTACAGCTTGAACCTGAGGCCGGTGGCGGATACCCAGCGCACGCTGGTCATCGGTCAGCCGCAAGCCGTTGATCCTGGCTGGCAGCCGACCGGCGGGCAGATCGGCGGCGCGCTCTCGCTGAATGGCACGCGCTGGATCCAGGCACCAGGCACGCCGGCACTCGATCTGACGCGCGAAGTCACCGTCGAGGCGTGGATCAACCCGGCCCCGTTTCGCCAGACCTGGACGCCGGTGTTCTACAAGGGCGATGGCAACTACCAGCAGCGCAACTACGCGCTCTGGCTCAACGCCGACGGGTCGGTGCTGCTGTCCACCGGCGACGGCAGCGAACAGTACTTCCAGACCGCGCCGGGCCTGATCACGCCCGGCACCTGGCAGCATGTCGCCGGCGTGATCGACCGCGATGCCGGTACGATGCGCATCGTCATCGATAGCGTGGCCGTCCCGCTTGCGCACGGCACGGCCACCGTTCGCACCAATGACGCGACCAACGCAGCCTCGCCGCTGCTGATCGGTGCCTCGGTCGAGAACGTTTCGCCTTTCGCCGGGTTCATCGACGAGGTGCGCGTCTGGAATGTTGCGCGCAGCACGGCCGACATCGCGGCCGCGCGCAACGCGGCGCTCACCGGTAGCGAGGCTGGCCTGGTGCTGAACTACCGGCTGGACGACAACGGTGCCACGCTCGCCGTGACCGACGCCAGTCCGAGCGGCCGCAACGGCGTCGTCGCGGGCTATGGCGGCGGGTTGCCGGACGCCGTGCAGGGCCGCATCTCGGTGCCCGGGCAGAGGGTGCTCTACAAGCTCGACGTGACGCAGGCCCGCACGGTGGTCTTCGACTCGCTGACCCACACCAACTTCACCTGGAGCCTCGCCGGCCCGACGGGCAACCTTGTCACCAACCGCAG
>JANXTP010000264.1 GCA_025352345.1 Burkholderiales bacterium
CGATGCGATGGAAGTGTTCGGGTCAACCGCGGCCGACACGCGCAGGATGTAGCCGCGCGAATTGCGCAGGTCAATGTCGCCCTGGTAGCTGGCCCGACCGGCGGGGATGTGCACGGTCACGTCACCCAGTTGGATGTCTCCCAGGCGGAAGCTGTAGGGCGTGACGCCGGCATCGAGCTTTTGCACGATGCGCACTTCGTTGACGGTACGGCTCGCCGTGCTGGGGTTCGTGAAGTTGACGGTGTAGGGCAGCGGCTGGTCGGCGGGCAGGAACTGCTGGCTGCCAAAGCCGCTCGGGCCGGAGATCGATGCCTGCGCGTTGGCGCTGGCCGCTAGGTCGAACAGCGCTTGCAGGCCCAGCAGCGCCAGGTCCGCCGAGACCGCTGCCGATGCGGGGTTAAGGCCCTTGGCGAAAACGTTGAAGGCGTTGAGGTAGGTCTGCTGCGCGAGGCCCAGGTCGGCATCGGCCTGCGTCGGCAGCGCTGGCACCGGCACCAGGATCAGAGTCTCGTCGCCGTCTTCCGACACCACCAGCGGGTCATAGCTCGCGATGGGGGCGAGCTTGCCTCGCTGGTCGCCGTACCAGGTCTTGACCTGCTGGAAGAAGTTGACGAGGTCGCCGTCGCTTTGCACCGACTGCCCGGCGCGCCCCAGTGTGACGCCGCTGGTCAGGATGGCCAGCATGCCGGCGACCCGTGGCTGCAGGCGGATGGGCGGTGCCTGGTCCTCCGGGCGCAGCAGGCCGCCCTGTTCCAGCGCGGCCAGGTAGCTCTGCTCCCAGCCCTCGGCATCGCTCGCCAGGTCGGCCAGTGCACGGCTGGCGGTGGTGTCTGCCAGCACCTTCAGGCGCAGGGCCTCGGCCTCGGCGCTCTCGCGCTTGACGAAGTCGTCGCGTGTCAACGCGGTTGCCGAAGCGGCCACGTTGAAGCGGAAGGGCATGTACTTGTAGGCCTTGCCGATCGCCTTTAAGAAAGCCTTCGGGTTGTCGATGCCGAGCTGGATGAACGCTTCGAGTGCCGTCAGCTTGGTCTCGAAGGTGCCGTCGGTGATCCATTCGGGGCGTGCGTCGGCCAGAACCGTGCGCAACTGAACCCGGTCCAGCGCGAGGATCGCCGCAAAACCAGGATAGGTCTGCGCCGTGAAGTTCAGGCCTGCAAAGCCGCCCGCCTGCAAGTCGAGAACGTAGCCCGGCGCCAGGTTGTAGCCCGTGGTGTTGACCTCGGAGTCCAGGCTCGCCCAGGCGGCGTTGGGGTCGTCGGCCGCATTCGGGCCACCACGCACGTTGCTGGCAAAGCTGACGTACGGCAGGCCCAGCACCTTGGCGTTGTCGCCCATCTCGGGCACGCCGATCTGGAAGTAGACGTACGGCGTGTCGACGTTGGTGCCGTTTTCAAGCGTGACGTGGTACAGGCCGGAAGCGCCCGGTGACAGGGCGCGCGTGCCACCCAGGCCGAGCGTCACGTCCGTCGGCAGGGCCCGTTCGACGAGGTAGCGGTACGGCACGACTGCGACCGCACCATTCGGGTTGATGACCTGCACGTCGTACAGGCCATGCGGCTGGTTGCGCAGGTCGAAGATGGCGACGATGGTGGTGGCGTCGATCACCTGCACCCGAGTCGGCTCGATCTCGCTGATGCCCGGTCGCACCAGCTTGGCCACGGCGCCAGCCTTGAACTGCGCGCCGCTGATCGTCAGCGTCACCCAGCGGCCGTCGCCGCCCTGGTCGGGCGTCACGTTGCTGATCTGGAAAGGCAGTGCCTCGACCTTCACCTTGGCGGCGAAGGTACTGGCACCCGCGGACAGGGAGCGCACCAGCACGTAGTAGTCGCCGGCCTGGCTGGTCGGCACCACGGCGACCTGGTCGGGCTGCAGCGGCGTCGTGAAGCTGGCGTCGAAGGCCGCGGCGCTGGGCACCTCGTTCCAGCGCACGTAGATCTCGTCGGCCGCGTCAGCACGGTCGGTGTCGAGGCTGAAGCGCAGCGTCTGGCCCGCCGCCACTGTCACCTTGTAGAGTTCCCCCTGGCCCACCGTGAGGCTGGTGTCGCGTGAAACGCCCAGCTGCAGCTCGGGCACCGTCACGCTGACCACATTGGCCGATGGGGTGGTGTTGTTGCCTTCGTTGCTGCCCTCGTACACCTGGTTGAAGATGTCCGGCCGCACGATGACGCGGTACTGGCCGGCCTTCATTGGCGGCAACCTGAAGCTCGTGGGCGGGCTGGTGTAGGTGCCTGTCGGTTCGATGGTGCCGTCGTGATTCACCTGCCCGAGCCGGATGTCGTCCAGACTCCACTCGCCGTCGGCCGACAGATAGACCGCATCGGTCCAGCTGCCCTGCGCCGCGAACTGACCCTGGTTCTTGACCGTCCAGCTCAGCGTGATGTCCTGGTTGACGGCTCCAGCGCTCGGCAAATTGAATTCGGTGACGACCAGGTCGGCGGGTGGCGGCTGTTCGATCAGCACTGGCAGCGCAGACGGCGTGGCGTTGTTGGCTTCATTCGCGCCCTCGTAGACAACGCCGCGCGGGCCGCTGCCGCTGTTGCCTGGGTCGGTGATCACGAAGACGTAGTACGGGCCGACCAGATCGTTGCCCAGACGGAAGCGCTTGGTGACGTCGTAGCCGGCGCCGGCCGCCAGACCGCCTTCGTGGCTCACCTCGCCAATGAGGCGGTCGGCGTTGAGGTCGAGGGAGTCGTCTGCCGACAGGTAGACCTTGTCTACCCACCGCAACTGGTCGGGCGGCGTGGCGCCTGCGCCGGCGTTGACCACCCGGTACTTGACCTCGAGTTCCTGGCCGGTGAGCACGCGCTCGGGGACCTTCACCGAGCCCGACTCCACCCGCAGATCGGCGCTGGCTCGCAGCGTGATGGCGATCGGCTTGACGGTGACGTTGTTGCCCTCGCCACGGAATTCCTTGACGGAATCAGTGTCCAGGCTGCCTGCGCTGTTGCCACCATCGGTGGGTGATGGACCCGTCAGGTTGATGCCGCGCACATCCGAATCGGCGTAGGCGATCAGATACCAGGAGCCGTCGGCGCCCTCGGGGATCTGGATCTTGGTGGTGTAGGTCAACTCTCCGCCCGCAGCCAAACCGCCGGCGTACAGGTAGGTCAGGACCTCGCCGACCTGCAGGTCGGTCTTGTCGAGCGATGCGTCGCGCGACAGGTACAGACGATTGGCCCAGACCGTTTCGCGGGTGTTTCGGGTGCCCTGGTTCTTGACGGTGAAGCTGACATCGACCTTCTGGCCGGAACTGGCTGCCGCATCGAACTGGAAGTTCGAGATGACGAGATCGGCCTCGCGGTAGGTGACCGGGATGGTGGTGACGAAGCGGTTGTTGGCGAGGCCAGGCGGTTCGTAGGCGGTGCCTTCGTACTTTCTGACCGAGCGCGAGTTCTTGTCAGCGACGTCTTCAAAGACCGGGAAGCTGCTGCCGTCGACGACAAGGTGCAGGTAGTAGGGCCCATCGGTGCCGGCTGGCAGCGTGAACTCGGCGGTTTCGGTGTAGCTGGCACCCGCGGCGAGCCCCGTGCTGTTGTCGTGCACTACGGAGCCGAGGGCAATGGCGCGGTTGCCGAAGACCGGGTCAGGCGAGAAGAACACCGTGTCGGTCCAGCGCTGGGTGCCGCTCCACACCGCCTGGCCCTGGTTCTGGACCGCCCATGAAACGGTGGTCTTTTCGCCCGAGAAGTTCTGCTGCTTCGCGGTCATCGACACGGGCACCAGATCGGCGGGGCGAGGGATGATCTGCGTGGGCGTCGACCGGCTGTTGTTGAGCTCGTTGGTCTCGTCGACTGCGGGCAGCCGGAACTCGTCCTGGTCCGCAAACACCGTGACGTAGCTTGCCTTGACCGCGGGCGACAGGTCGACGCTCAGGCTGCTGGTATAGCGGTCGAGACGGGCCAGCGGCTTGGGTCGCGCAACGCTTCCCAGGAACCACTTCTTCGCGTTCGGGTTGTCGAACGGCAGGTCGGACACCCAGACGCTGTCGAACCATTCCACATCGGCCGCGCCGTCCTCGCGGTTCTGCACCGTCCAGCTGACCTTGAACGGTGCATCGACCGAACCGGTCGCATCGGCCACCACCTCGGTCACCTGCAGGTCAGGCTTCGGTGGCGTCGGGTTGCCGATGATGTCGATCGCCCTTGCCTTGTAGTTGTTGCTGTCGAACTCGGCCGGGTCGTCGGGGTTGGGCGTGAAGGTGTCTTCAAGCACCGCGTCGTAGGCGTCGCTCCACGGCGTGATGAAGTAGCTGCCCGACTCGATCACCGCCGGGATGCGCACCTTGATGACCGCTTCGTAGCTCTCGCCCTTGGCCAGCAGGCCGGTGTGCACTGCGCTGCCCAGGAAGATGCCGCCATTGCCGACGGCCACGCCAGTCTTCTCGTCCCGCAGACCCGGCGTCGGGCGGGTCTTGTCGCGCGCGAGCCAGACGGAATCGACCCAGGTCGGCTTGTCGGTCTGGTTGACGCCGTTGTTGGTGACCTTGAAGCGAACCTCGATCTCGCTGCCATAGACCGCTTGCGCAGGAGCGCTGACGTTGCTCGCGACCAGGTCGGCCGGAGGGTACGGGTTGATGGTGATCGCCCGTACCGCCGAGTTGTTGAAGTCGTTCGGGTGCTCGTCGACCTGGTTGCTGCCATCGGCGACGACGATGAGGTAGGCCTGTCCCTGCAGGCGCGTGGGCACCGACACCGTCTTTGTGCCCGCTGAGTACTTCTCTTGAACGGCCAGCGCCTGCGGGTTGGAAACGGTGTCGAGCAGGATGTCGTCGCCACTCAGCTTGTTGTCGAGCGACAGGTAGACCTTGTCGTTCCACAGACCACTCGTGCCGATCTGTCCGCGGTTGACCACCTGGTAATTGACCGCAAAGCCCGAGCCAGCCGTGACCGCATCGGGCGCGTCGATGGTCTGCACCTGCAGGTCGGGGCGAGTCTTGGTGCTGACCAGCAGCAGCTGGTCATCGACGGTGGTGTTGTTGTTCGCGCGCGTGCCGAGTTCGAACACCTGTGAACTGGTGTTGGTGGTGACGCGGATGACCCAGCCGCCCTCGATGCGCACCGGCAGGTTGACGCGTTCGGTGCGGGTGTAAGTCTTTCCGGCCTGCAAGCCGGCGGCGTAGCTGAACGATCCCAGGCTGATTGGCCGCACCGTCGAATCGGCAGGCTTGAACAGTTCGACGGTGTCGGTGATCGCGCTGGTGGCGTTGGCATCGCCCTGATTCAGCACCGTCCAGCTGATCTCGATGTTCTCGCCTTCGCTGGCGGTGGGCGGCGCGGTGATCGACTGCACCACCAAGTCTGCGCTGGGAGCGACGGTGACCGTGACCTGGCCGGCCAGGGCGCGGTTGTTGTTGCCGTAGATAAACTCGTAGGCCCGGCCGGTTTCGACGAAGACATAGAAGGTGCCTGACAGCCCTTCGGCCAGCTGAACTTGACCGACGCGGTCGTAGCCGGTGTCCTTGGCCAGGCTGCCGAAGTGGTCGAAGTCGCCAGACGCGACCACGTTGGTGCCGTCGGCGTTGCGCGCCAGCGTGACCCGGTCTGACCAACCCGAGGTGTCGGTGCGACCGATGCCGCGGTTCTCGACGCGCCAGTTCACTGCGACCGTACCGCCCGATTGCGCCGCATTGGCGGTGCCTGCCGACACCACCTGCAGGTCGGCATACGGGATTGGCATGACGTCGACCGGCGCGGTGCTGGAGACGTTGTTCGCTTCCAGGCCGTTCTCGAACACCTTGCCTGCGCTGTCGGACTGCACGAACAGTGTGAAGCGCCCCGACAGGCTTGGTGGTGCCAGCAGCGTTTCCGACCGCGAGTACGACGCGCCGACCGCCAGAGCACTGCTGTGGCTGAAGGTGCCCAGCACGATGTCGTCGCTGTTGCCCAGCACGCCGTCTCGTGAGGCGATGACGCTGTCGATCCAGTCGGTGGTCAGGCCGATGCCGGTTCCGGCGTTGCTCACCGTCCAGCCGATTGTCAGCCGCGCCGGGTCGCCGATCGTCTGCGCCGGTGCGGTGACCGCGCTGGTTTGCAGATCGGCATACGGCGCGAGGGTGACCGCGATCGGCGAACCGGCGGTGTTGTTGGCTTCGGAGCCGACCTCCGTCACGCTGCCGCCGCCATCGGTCTGACCGATGAGGTACCAGGCGCCGTCGGCATCAACCGGCAGGGTGACGGTGAAGTTGCTGCGGTAGGTGTCGCCAGGGTTCAGCGTGGTGGCGACATCGCGGGTGCCGAGCAGCCGGTCGCTGGCGTCGAGCATAGTGTCGCGCGACAGGTAGACACGGTCGGTCCAGCTGCCACTGAGCGTGGCCGAGCCGGCCTGCGTGACATCGAGCGCGACCTGGATCGTGTCGCCCGAAGTGGCCGTGGGCGCGGCGATCACCCGATCGGCACGCAGATCGACATGTCGCAAGGCGAGGGTCGCGCCAGAAACGTTGTCAGCCTCGCGCTGTGACTCATAAACTTGGCCACCGGCGTCGGTGACGACCAGCAGCCGTGCGGTATCGGTGTCGGCCCAGGCGGGCAGGTTGACCTGCAGGGTGGCGCTGTAGCTCTCGCCAACCGCGAGCGACTCGGCGCGCGGACGGCTACCCAGCAACGTGGCGCCTGCCAGCTGACCATTCAGACTCAGGTAGACGTAATCGACCCACGGGCCGGCAGCAGCCGCTTCCCCCGCGTTGGTGACGTTCCAGCCCACGGTGACCGAGGCACTCGCCAGCGCCACCCCCGAAGCCGAACCGATCACCGAGCTGGTAACCAGGTTGGCGGCGGGCGCCGGGTTGATCACGAGTGGGCTGGCTACGGTGCCGACGTTGTTGCCAACCCGGCCGCCCTCGAAGACCAGCGCGTTGACGTCGCTCTTGACCAGCACCCGCCAAGAGCCGGTGAGCTCGAATGGCAGCGTGAAGGTCTGGCGGACGGTGTAGGCATCGCCCGCCGCTACCGGGCCGCTGCGGTTGACGGTGCCGAGCACCACGTCGTCGGCATTACCGAACACGCCGTCTTGTGACAACACGACACGGTCCTGCCAGCTGCCGGCGGCCGTGCTGTCGCCGACATTGCGCACCCGCCAGGCAAGCTCGACAACGGTACCCGACAGCGCGGTGGTCGGCGCGCTGACGGCCTCGACGGTGAAGTCGGCATAGGGCGCGGCAATCGAGATCGGCTGTGGCGCGCTGGTGTTGTTGGTGCGGGTGTCCGGCTCGAGCACGACCGAGGCGACATCGCTGCGCACGATGACGTTGAGGTCGCCGTCGAAATTCAGCGGCAGCGTGATCTGGGCTGTGCCGGTGTAACTGGCGCTGGCCGCTAGCGGCCCGGTGTGCGGCACGTCGACAGCGCCGGAGTCGTCGCCGTTGCCGAAGGTGGTGTCGGCCGACAACACGACGCGATCGATCCAGTTGCCGGTGGCTGCGGTGGCACCCTGGTTGGTGACGGTCCAGCTGACGGTGACCTTGTCGCCCCCGCGCGCTGTCGGCGGAACGCTGACCGAGGTGACGGCCAGGTCAGCGTAAGCCGCTGCCACCGAGGTCGCTGTGATGGACGCGCTGTTGTTGCCTTCGGCGGTGCCCGTCAGATTGGCCTCGACCACAGAGCTGTTGCCGACGCTGTCCGAGTCGGCGTACACCGTGATCGACAGTGGCCCCACCCCTATCGCGCCGTCGGGCAGCTTGAAGCTGAACACTCGGGCGCGCAGTGCACCCGCGGCGATCGGGCCGTTGGCTACCGCGTCGTAGAGCAGCGTGGCGTTGACCAGCGTCTGGTTGGTGGTGGTGTTGACGACGACGATGCGGTCGGCGTAGCCGGTTCGCACCGCAGCATTGCCGGTGTTGACATCGTTCCAGCGCAGCGTCTGGGTGCTGCCTGCCAGCACCGGTGCCGGGTCCAACGCCAGCGCGCTGACCTGCAGATCGGGTGCCGACGCGATGGTGACGGTGGTCGCGTTGTTGCTTTCGCCGGTGCCGGAGGGGTTCACCTCGACCACCGCATTGGTGGTGTCCAGCGACACCGTGAACGCGAACACGCCGGTGCTCAGGTTGCCGCTCGGCCAGGTGAAGCTGACGCCGCGGTCGATGCCGGCGCCACCTACCGCCAGCGTGCTGCCATCGTGGGTCACGGTGATGGACTGCACCGTCTGGTTGTTCGACAGGTTGCGCACCAGCAGGGTTTCCCGCCAGGTACCGGCCGCATCGTGGGTGCCGCTGTTGCTGCTGCGCCAGTTGACCGTGACCGTGTCCCCGGCTTGCCAGCCGCTGGCGGGCTGCACCACCAAGCCGCTCGGCTGCAGGTCGGCATAGGTCGGCAGCACTGAGGTGACCACGGAGCTGACGGCATTGTTGGCTTCGGCGTCACCCGCGGCGTTCTGTTCAGCAATTGCGTTGTCGATGTCCGCTGTGACGGTGAATCGCAAGGCACCTGAGCCACGCGCGCCATCGGGTAGCTTGATCTGCAGCGACCGTGCTGCCTGCACGTTCGCCGCCAACGCACCGCCGGTGACCACGTCGATGGCCAGCACCGCGCTGCCGAGGACCTCGCCGGTGTCGACACGGGTGACGACCAGCCGGTCGCGCCAGTTCGATGCCGCCGGCAGCACGCCGTCGTTGCGATCGTTCCAGGCCACCGTCACCGTGCTGCCGGCCTCGATCGCGCCGGGCGCGGTCACCTGCAGGTCGGCCGGGCGCAGGTCGGGTGCCGGCGTGACCTCGAGCGCGGTGATGCGCACCGGTGCGGTGTCGGCCAGCGGCTGCACCATCACCCGGTAATCGTTGGCGGCCGTCAGGTAACGACGGCCCTCGATGGCCAGCGTGTAGGTGCCGGCATCGGGCAAGGCCATCACGTCCTGATCGCCGTAGCCGTAGTTCGAGAACAGCAGGTTGCCGCCGGGGCCGAACAGGCGCCAGATGCCGTCGGACGAGGCCGAGAACAGTTGCGCGTCGAAGAAGAACTTGTCGCCTGCCGCAGCACTGAAGTTGTAGAGGTCGGTCTCGTTACCAGGGTTCAGCGAGCCGGTCGTCGCGACCCCCGGCGTGATGGCCGTCGCCGCGGCGAGGTCGAGCAGGCGGAAGGCGTAGCTGCCGGTCGCGTCTGCCGGGCCGTCGATCGTCAGCGTGTAGTGGCCGGCGATCAGATCAAGCAGCGGGTTGCCGCCGACATCCGCCGAATCGGAATAGCGGATCGTGCGGGCATCACCGAGAAAGCCGATGCGGCTCGCCCCATCGCGGCCGATCACCACGCCGCGCGGCCCGCTGAGCGACCAGTTGAACGGCGAGTCGGACAGCGCGTCGAACAGCAGGCTCGAGCGCTGCGCCAGGTCAAAGGTGTAGCTGACCTGCTGCCCGGTGACGTCGAGGGTGCCGTCGATGCGCTGGCCCAGCGTCAGCGCTGCGGTCTTGTCGGCCGCTGGCTGCACGTTGAATCGGTAGGCATTGGTGGACGCGGCCTGGTAGCGGCGGCCCTCGAAGATCAGCACCCAGCGGCCGGTCTGGTCGAGCGTGGTCAAGTCGGCATCGGTGCTCAGGCCGGTGAGCCAGCGCTGAT